>CBDVBS010000523.1:0-2847 GCA_965372275.1 uncultured bacterium
AGGGGATGCAGCCACCACCACTGGTGAGGCACACTCTCTATGGGGTCTCTACACGTTCGTATGCAACCTGGAATCGGGTGATGTGACGATAATTCCATTACGTGATGCGGAACTGCACCTGAATGCGTTGAAATTTCTTGAACCACCTCCCAATTTACACCTGCGGATAGAGCCGCCGATCCAGATAAATGGGAACATCCTCGATTTGAACCTCAGCATCATACATCCGTTTCTCGGGTTGCATCAGTACACCGGGTTCGATGTGAACGGGATCATATTCACGCACGGCACGCGTACCGGTTTTCACGATCCGAATATTGTTATGCCGGGCCCGGGAGATACGCGGCTGCTGAACCCCGATGGTTATTCACGCTGGTGGAATCCATCGGAGTTTCCCCACGGGTCAACAGTTCTCACATATATAGATGGCTTGCTCGGCACCCCCGATGATATCGCCAATTTCAACTGCACGCTCAACGGATATAAATATTACGCCGACAGCTTGGAGGCAAACACTCATGTGACGGAATTGGACCCGGAACTACGCGGGATGTTCTCCGCCGGGCTAAAGAGGGTCAGGCATTATACGATAGAGATGAGCGGCGGGTTGGTTTTCAATTACGCTGTCGATGCGTGCTGGAAGAAACCCATTGGTCAGTATCCCTATTTTCCTCCTGATTGTTTTCCACCTGGTGCCAACAGGCCGGAAGCATACAATGTGAGCATTTCCGAGGTATATAACTCGCTGTACTACGACGACTCGACCCATATTGCCGGGGGGAATATGAAACTCCGAATTGATGTATGGGATCATTTCAACGGCTCATTGAACCAGGCATGGGGTGAATCGTGGGACGGACTGGAATATGTCGGTATGTCGGCGCCGATTGGCGGTAACGAAGTTTACAGCACGTACGAGCTTGATTTCTACGGAGGTGAGCTGACGCATAACGGCGTTGGGGAAGCTTTGATCACCCTGGAGTCGGAAGTGATGGGATATGGCAATATAATGCCGGACGAGCCGGTTTGCGCATACTTCACATACCCGTACCAGATCGCGGATGAACCACCGATCAATCCGGATGGCTGGGCGCGGACGTGGGGAGGATACGGTGATGACAGGGCGTACGGGGCCGAGTGTGACTCGGAGGGGAACATAATTATTACCGGGTACTTCTTCGGTCAGATGGATATCGATCCCGGCGATGGGGAACTCATCCTCAATTCCAACGGCTTGCGTGATGCATTCCTGCTCAAGTTGGATCCGTTAGGTGATTTTGTGTGGGCTTTTTCATGGGGGGCGAATGGCCACGACTTTGGTTATGCCGTCGATATTGATTCATCCGATGATATCTATGTCACGGGATATTACTCGAACACAGTTGACTTCGATCCGGGACCCTCAGTCGAGGAGCACACCTCGGATGCTTACAGTAGTGATGCGTTCCTTTGTAAGTACGACCCTGACGGGAACCTGGTATGGGTGCGTACATGGGGCGGAGGAGATATGGATATCGGGCAGAATATGTGGATCGACAGCAACGACAACGTGTATGTTGGCGGGTTTTTCTCAAACACTGTCGACTTTGACCCGGGGCCGGGTACGGTGGAGTATACATCTAACGGTGGCGATGAGGCATATATATCGAAGTTTGATATTGACGGCAATCTGCAATGGGCTCGTGCATGGGGTGGAACCGGGTCTGACAAAGTATATGCCATGGCAACGGACAGCTATGGAAATGTTTTAATAACAGGTTATTTCAATGATATCGTTGATTTTGACTTCAGCGGTGGTGAAGATTTGCACACATCGCTTGGTGATAGGGAAGGCTATCTATTGAAGCTGGATAGCAACGGGGACTATATATGGGCTCGAAGCTGGGGTGGAATCGATGAAGACCTGGGGGAAGGGGTTTCGGTAGGACCCGACGACAATATTTATATTGCAGGTGATTTCTCGGATGAAGTTGACTTCGACCCGGGACCCGGTGAGGATGTACATGTATCGAATGGGCAATGGGATATCTCTCTCAGCAAGTTCAACCCTGATGGTGATTTCGAATGGGCGCGCACGTGGGGAAGCTCCCAGACAGATGATGTTCACAGGATATCCATCCGCGGGGGTAATGTTTTCATTACCGGGCATTACTCTTACACAACGGATTTCGACCCGTCGGATGAAGGGATTGATAATCACACGAGCAACGGTTTAACCGACTTCTTCCTCAGTAAGTACGATTGTTTCGGCAATTACAATTGGACGCGTAGCTGGGGTGGGACAAACTATGACTACAGCAGGTGTGTTACATCCGACTACCTCGGAAACCTCTTCATCGTAGGTGGTTTCGGGGCAAGTCCTGACATGGATCCCGGTCCGGGAGTGGAGATTCACAACAGCAACGGTGACAGGGATTGTTTTGTGGTTAAAATGCTGCCGAACGGATACTGGTAATCCGGATTCGAGAGTTCCCTCATCATCCGGGTGGCACCCTTCTATCTTCGAGGCTGTTTTTAAACTATGCCATTCTTGGGATCGCGGGCACCCTTGCCCGCCTACATATATAAATCCCTATCCATCATGCGGGCAAGGGTGCCCGCGATCCTTTAGAGATGTACCGGGATTAGCCTGCCTGTAATTTAACCCGCTTCCGGTGACATAAAAATCCGGAAATATGCAAAGAACAGCAGGAATGCCATCATGAACACGATACCTATAATCGCAAGCACGCGACGCCACAATTCGGGTTTGAATTCATCGGGGATATATAGGGAGAATTAATCATTATTAACTATGCAGTGTGGCACGGCCTGGGCGAGTCTTCGAGCCCTGGCCGTGGTCTGTAT
>CBDVBS010000524.1:0-2847 GCA_965372275.1 uncultured bacterium
ATTGGATTAAGTCCTTTTATCGCATATCAAGGGAGCTCATGCATTAAGGAGGGTCGGAGATATCTCACGTGGATGAGAAGCAGGAAATCGCGCGCCGTAAATCGGGTAACTCAAGTGAACACAATCCATCCACCAACCCCGATGGGAAGCGGAAGGATTTTGATCCCTTGGCTGCTGCTGAAGAACTGTGGGATATCTGCCCGGAAGCGAAGAAGGCCCTGAATAAGGATGATTTGGAAGGGGCACGTAAGAGTTTCTACGGTTTTCTGCTCAGGATTGAGGTGCGCCTTGATGAACCACTCGTTG
The DNA here is from genome assembly GCA_965372275.1 of uncultured bacterium. Classification (GTDB taxonomy): domain Bacteria; phylum JAJVIF01; class JAJVIF01; order JAPKYR01; family CAZSPL01; genus CBDVBS01. The sequence goes on from CBDVBS010000524.1 coordinate 307, forward strand.
ACTTCCCGCCATTGGACAGGCTCGTTATATTGTTCAGCCTGAGGGTGTTCAAACACATCATACGTAAGCGCAATGAACGTAAATCCGGCGGCATAAGTACGTTAAAATATCTTCATGCACTTGCGCGAGGAGGACCACGGGAATACCTGGATGAAATCAGGATCGATTTCATTGAAGAGATGCGTCACCTTTTCTTAGGAATAATGGGAAAAGCGGAAATCTATCCTGACGATTTGGACTCGCACAGTTTCAACCTGCTGAAAGGGCGCCCTGCTGCTATCCAGCGTAGTGAGCAGCTTGATAACTTAGCTGTCGTTGCAAGGGATGGAATGAATTCCTATTCCGGGGGGCTTGATGCGGATGTCGTTCAAACCAGGAAGGAGAATGTAAGAAGGATCCGCAAACATTTTAAGGCCAAGGTTCAGGACTGGAATAACTGGCAGTGGCAATTGAGACGTGTTATTCGTGATTCTGATGTTCTTGGGCGATTGGTCGAGCTTACCGGAGAAGAACGCAAGGCCATTGATTTAACCGTCGAGAACAACATTCCATTTGGGATAACACCTTACTATGTCTCGCTGATGGATTACAAGGCAGGGATGGGCAGGGATCGGGCAGTACGGGCACAGGTAATTCCGAGCCTGACATACGTGAAAGGTTTCATCTCTTACAAAGATGGGATGACAAATGCTGACTTCATGGGGGAGGGTGATACATCACCGATCGACCTCATTACGCGACGTTACCCGAATATAGTTATACTGAAACCGTTTAGCACATGCGCGCAGATATGCGTTTACTGCCAGCGCAACTGGGAAGTCCGGCAGGTTCTCGATCCCAAGGCGGAGGCGTCGAAAGCCAAGCTTCAGGAAGCAATTGAGTGGATACGGGAAAACCGGAACATCGTTGAGGTCCTGGTTACAGGCGGCGATCCGGGGATAATGACTACAAAGGGGTTGGAGAATGTCTTTAGTCAATTAGCGGACATAGACCATATAGAACGGATTCGCCTCGGTACGCGTACCCCTGTTGTGCTCCCGATGCGTATTAACAACAAATTCAGGGACCTTCTACTGAAATACAATATTCCCGGCAGACGGGAGGTCTGTGTTGTAACTCATTTTGAACATGTTTATGAAGTAACCCCGGAAGCTCGGGATGCGGTACAGAAGCTAAGTTCGCGCGGAATTAAAATTTATAACCAGCTTGTTTATACCACTTTCAATTCACGCCGCTTCGAATCTATGGCGCTGCGCAGCCTTCTGAAGCTGATAGGCGTCGACCCATATTACACATTCAATACGAAGGGGAAAGATGAAACCGTCGATTTCCGTGTACCCATCGCCAGGATTCAGATGGAGCGCAAGGAGGAAGCGAGGCTGTTTCCCGGTCTCCTGAGGACTGACGCCGTGGTATTTAACGTGCCGCGTTTAGGAAAGAATTACCTGCAGCATGGGCAGGATAACCGTGTAATAGCCATCGGACCCGATGGTCGGCGCGTGTATGAATTCCTTCCATGGGAGAAGAACATAAGCAGGGTTGACACATATGTTTATACCGATGTCTCGATTTATAATTATCTCCAGACCATGGATGAACTTGGCGAGGATCCCGAAGATTACTCGAATATCTGGTATTACTATTAATTTAAGGGATTGATGAGAACGGTAAGGTGTGTTTCGGCAGTGGCTATTAGGCAATTCAGGTTATAATGCCGGTTAGAAAACCGGCGTACTGATAAGCAATGCTAATTTAGGTACGCCGACTTTCCAGTCGGCATGAGTTATTTGACTACAATCGAACCCTCTGCTATTATCCCGACTCTGTTTCGTATTTTTAACGATATTAATAAGAGTAAATCTATAGGATCAGGGCGGAAGAATGGCAAAACCGAAAGATATGATGAAGGAAATAGCCTCGCTTTGTAACAGGCGGGGGTTTATCTACCAGTCGAGTGAAATCTATGGCGGACTCGCAAGCTGCTGGGATTACGGCCCTCTTGGCATAGAGCTTAAGAAAAACATCAAGGACTCATGGTGGCGCGCCGTTGTGCGTATGCGCGATGATGTAGTCGGCGTCGATACTTCCATCCTTATGCATCCCGATGTCTGGGTGGCATCGGGGCACGTCGGCGAATTCCACGATATGCTCGTCGATTGCCTCCAGTGCAAGGGACGCGTAAGGGTTGACCATCTCAAGAACGGCAAATGCCCCACCTGCGGCACGAAAGAATTCACCGAGCCGCAGAAATTCCAGTTGATGTTCAAGACAAAGGCCGGTGCGTCGGAAGCAACAGCGCTGGATGTGTATCTTCGCCCCGAAACGGCACAAGGTATCTTCGCCGACTTCAAGCTGATCCAGAAGACAAGCCGTATGAAGGTACCGTTCGGTATTGGGCAGATAGGCAAGAGTTTCCGCAACGAGGTCACCACCAAGTCGTTCATCTTCCGCTCGCGGGAGTTCGAACAGATGGAGTTGGAGTTCGTCGTGAAGCCCGGTAACGACCCGGAGTTGTTTGAATTCTGGGTTAAAGAGCGTTTC
>CBDVBS010000525.1:0-2841 GCA_965372275.1 uncultured bacterium
AACAAGTTACCGAAATACTGAAAATTGAACCACCTTTGAGATTTGATTTTAAAATATACATGATATAATTAATTATTCATCGGTTACAGGCAAGGGACAGGAGGGTTCCATGAGGTTACAAAGTATGGTAATCACGGCAATTGCAGCCGTGGTATTTTTTTGCGCTGGATGCTCCAACGCATCGGTCCAGGTTGCTCCTGATGTCGGGGAACCAAATGAGAGGGCCGTATCAGTTACTGATGCTCCCCACTGTTTACTCGGCATGTGGAAATTTCGATGCGATGCCGATTCGGGGGCTGTTGAGATCATACCGCTACGTGATGCCGATATGCATCTCAACGCACTGAAGTTCCTTGAGCCACCACCATATCTGCATCTTAACATTGAGGGCACACCGCAAATCTCCGGTGGAATACTCGATGTCGATATTGGACTGAGAAATCCATTCCTCGGACAGGACTTATATACCGGCTTCGATGTGTGCGGCATTGTATTCACGCACGGTTCATATTCCGGATTCAACGACCCTGATATTGTGATTGCGGGTGACGGGGATACTCGTGTACTCAACGCCGACGGCTACACGCGTTGGTGGAATCCCGCTGAATTTCCGCACGGTGATACTGTATTTACATACAAGGACGGTTTATTGGGTACTCCGGACACCAAGGCGGATTTCAATTGTACGGTGAACGGTTATAAATATTTCGCCGAGGATCTGGAGAAAGACGACCCGATGAGCCTGTTGCAGCCCGTGAACCGGGGCATGTTCAGCGCCGGGATGAAGAATATACGGAATTACCAGATAGACCTGGACGGCGGTCTTGAATTCAATTATGCCGTCGATGCATGCTGGAAGTTTCCATCCGGTGGGGTACCGTACGATCCGCCTGATGATTTTCCGCCGGGTGCGAACCGTCCCGAGGCGTACAGGATTGAAGTCACGGAACTGGAGAACAGCCTGTATTATGTTGACGGCACCTATTTCGTCGGCGGCAATCTGAGCCTGTCCATCAATGTCTGGGATCATTTCAATGCCGGGCTTAATAAAGTATGTGCCGAGTCATTGGCGGGGCTGCCGTATGTGGAATCGCTAACACCGGTGGGGGGCGGCGTAAGTTTCAGCACGTATGAGATCGACCTTTCGGGGGATAACCTGAATCAGAATGGTGATGCCGAGGTTCTGATAACCGTTGAATCGGAAAATTCGGGTTATGGCGGCATTCTTCCCGGTGAAAGGGTTTGCTCCTATTTCAAGCATACTTTTGCCGTCAATTCCGATCCACCGCCGGGGTGGGCATTAACCTGGGGTAGTGTCGGTTATGATGAAGCCAAGGGTGTAGCCGTTGATAGTGACGGGAGCGTTTATGTCACCGGGAATTTTTGCAAATCAGTTGATTTCGATCCCGGCCCCGGTGTTTGTGAGTTGCCGGCGAATTGCCTACAGGATGCCTACCTTAGCAAGTTTAACAGGAACGGCGTATTGGAGTGGGTGCGCAACTGGGGCAGCACTAACCCGTCGGGCAAGGGAAGTGTCGGTGAAAAGGGTGTGGCGGTGGACGGTCTCGGCAATATTTATGTCACGGGGAATTTCTACGGTATATTCGATTTCGATCCCGGTCCTGGCGTCGATGAACATTCGACCAATGCGGCATCCGATGCGTTCCTATGCAAGTATGACCAGGACGGCAATTACCACTGGGCGCGAACCTGGGGTGGAGCGGAGCCTATCATTGGCGATGGAGGCTACGCCGTGTCAACTGACGCGGATGGTAATGTTTACGTTGCCGGGGCTTTCTGCGGTACCGCTGACTTCGATCCCGGCCCCGGCGTCGATGAACATACGGCAAACGGCAATATCGACTCTTTTATCTGTAAATTTAACGCCAATGGAGATTACCTGTGGGGCCGTGTTTGGGGTTGTGAGGTACAAGATTACAGCTACGGGGTTGCATCCGGTGATTCGGGAGAAGTATATGTAACAGGCCGTTTCATATTTACTGTGGATTTCGATCCCGGTCCCGACACTGTTCAACGCACATCGGTCGGCTTATATGATGTGTTTATCAGCAAATTCGATTCTGATGGACAATTCCAGTGGGTTCAAACGTGGGGTGGTGAAAATTATAATGGCAGCGGTGGTGATAGAGGTTACGGAGTAACTTTGGATAATGCCGGGGATGTTTATATTACAGGTTCCTTCGGTGAGACGTGCGATTTCGATCCCGGTCCGGGTATTACTGAGTATACAGCCGAGTTCAGAGATGTATTCCTGTCAAAATTTGATCCGGACGGGGTTTTTATCTGGGCTCGCACATGGGGAGACAGTAGTAGTCATGATTGGGATGACAGTGGGTATGGCGTGGCGGTTGATGTTTCCGGCAACGCCTATGTTACCGGGTCTTACGGAGGTAATGGGGATTTTGATCCCGGTCCCGGGACTGATATTCAAACATCAAATGGCGAGCTTGATATTTTCCTGAGTAAATTTGACACAAACGGCAATTATCAATGGGCAAGGACCTGGGGCGGCGAGGAGGAAGATATCGGCTACGCGGTGGCATTGGACATTTACGGGAATCCGTTCGTCGTCGGCGATTTTCAAGAGACCGTTGATTTCGATGCGGGTACTGGTGTTGATGTGCATATCTCGAACGGCTACTATGATGCTTTCCTGACCAAATTCACACCAGATGGAACCTGGTGATAATTCCACTTGAAGGCACGGGTGAGCTCGAAGACTCGCTTGTCCGTGGCACCATAAAACACTGACAAGCTTCGAGACGTCTGTTGGGGTAGAGAGCTTATGTTGACGCTTGTCAGTGCCACCCGGATGAATAT
>CBDVBS010000526.1:0-2814 GCA_965372275.1 uncultured bacterium
TTAGTATCTGCTGATATTTCTTATCCCGGAGACGCTCCCCCTGGGCCATCGCGAGAACCCCCGCTATGATCAGCAGTATCGCCAACCCTTTCCAGGCATCGGGCCAGCGTTCGTTGGGGAATGCCATCGGGCTCACAATTATAATGGCCACATAGCTTACCGCGAGAAACGGATAAGCGAAACTCAAATCGGCGGAGTTCAGCACGAACAGCCATGTGAACGCGCTGAAGACATACACGATCAGGCCAACGAGTACATAGGGATTAAAAATGATGATGAACAGATGGCTGAAGAAACCGAATTCGTCACCGGCGGCTTCCTTCACGACCATTATGCCCTTCTTCTCGAGCACCTGGCCGGTGACCATCATCGTTACGGCGAAGAGAATAAGGGGAATGGCTTTGAGGTTTTTTGAACGTTGGTTTTCAGGCATTGTTTTCCTTTCTTACATCTTGTCCGGGGCTTCGATGCCCATAAGGCCGAGCGCGGTTGCTAAGGTGGTCTTGAATACCGCCACCACCGCAAGCCGGAAGCTTCGTAGCGGCTCCCCGCTTTTCAGCACCGGGCAGTGGGCGTAGAAATCGGAATACGATTTGCACATCTCGTACGCGTGGTTCGCCAGGTGATGGACCTGGCATTCTTCGGCGCAACGTTCCACCACCACCGGGAATTCTTCTATCTTCTTCAGCAGCTCCACTTCCTCTTCGGTGAGGGTCATATCATCCGGGACTTCAACCCCCTCCGGCGTACCGCCATCCTCCAATAAACGGCACGAACGCGCATGGGCATACTGCAGGTATGGCGCGGCGCGGCCTTCGAAATCGAGCGCGCGTTCCCAGTCGAAGACGATGGGTTTCAGATTTTCGACAGCCACCATATCAAATTTGAGTGCTCCATATGCTACCGCGCGTACGATCCTCTCCTTCTCGTCGTCCGGCAGATCGGGGCGTTTCTCGGCAAGGACTTGTGAAGCTTCATCCATGAGGCGTTTTACAAGATCGTCGAAGAGGACGACGTTCCCCTTGCGCGATGCCATCTTACCCTCGGGAAGCGATACAAGGCCGAACGGAACGTGGATGCATAGTTTGGCCCAGTCATAACCCATCAATTCAAACGCCTTGAAAAGCTGCTTGAAATAGAAACTCTGATGGTCGGCGACTACATATATCGAACGGTCAAGCTCGAACTGTTCGAACTTACGTTTGGCCAACGCGATTTCCTTTGTGGAATAAAGCGATGAACCATCGCTCCTGAGAAGCAGCAGCACACGGTAGGTCCCTTCCTTTGCCCCCGTGAGCTTGTCGAGGTCCATCACCGTGGCACCCTGGCTGATTTCCGCAAGCCCGTTATCCCTGAATTCCTTTACCAGGTGCTTCCCCTCCTCCTCGACATCGCTTTCGAAGAAATCCACATCGAAGGGACATCCAAGCTCATCGTAGATCCGGTGAAAATCATCCAGGCTTGCCTGCCGGGTACGTTTCCACATTTCGATGAGTTCGCTATCCGCATCTTCCCATCTCTGGTAAACGCTAAGGCAGCTCTCCTCGTAATCGAATATTTCCCGCTCAACTTTCAGGAATCTCAGCACGGAATCGATGAACGGCGTCAACGGGCCGTCTTTCGCACGTTGCAGACCCTCGGCGGTATCACGCAGAAACGCGAGGGAGCGTTTGATGTTGTCGATATATTCCTGGCGGGCCATCGTATCGACGAATTCGATATTATTCTGATCCAGGAAGGCTCGCAGTTCCCCGGCTAACGTAGACTTTCTTTCATCCGGGATAACGTGGCTATCCTGCTGTAATACCGACCCGATCAGCGCCATAGCCTGTTTCTTGAGTTCGATGGATTCATTCAGGCGCATCTCGGCATCGACATAGACTTCACCTAAGAAATTCCCCATCTCACCCGGCTCCGATGGCCATGTCGATTCGTCGTTATGGAACCGCATCAATCCCCAGAGGCATTTCATCACATGGGCGCCGATATCACCGAAGTAATTCGCGGCGATGACCGGGTATCCGGCGTGACGCATCGTTCTGATAATGGTCGCTCCGAGGCAGGCGTTGCGCATATGCCCGATATGAAACCGCTTATGCGTGTTCGGCTGGCTGTATTCGACCATCACCTGTTCCTGCTTGCGTTGGCCCTTTGACCATCCTTCGGGGTCTTGGAGTATTCGCGCTATCAAACCGGCCGCATATGCCTGCGGTTTCAGATAGAGGTTGAGATAACCGTTCTCTTCAACGGCGCGTTCGATGAGCGGTCCGCCCTGTATGCGTTCGGCAAGCATTTCCGCCAATTTCGTCGCCGCTGCTTTAACATTCGGTTTCTCACCCGGCGGGAACAACGTGTCATAAACAGGGCAGGACTTCCGGGCGTCCCCCGATTTCAGCAGGCCGCCGGCGATGGCGAATGTCCCGGCGTATGCATAGCCCCAACTTCCGGGGAAGGGTATGGCGCGGAAGTCGATGCTGGAGGCGGGCAGCTTGAATTCGTTAAGGATATCCTCTATTTCTTTAGCCAACTGCGATTTCATAATGCCACAACGGTCCCTTTCTCAACACTTAAAGAATACGCCATTCTACCCCAACTCAGGCCAACCGCCAACCCTGAACAAAATAATAGGGGCTGTCCTTCGTTTTACGGATATTAGGGACAGGCCCTGATGATGCTACTTTCGCCATTCTATGACTTCATCTGACACGGCATGTGTTGCTTAGGGGTTGTAGGGGTTACCCGGAGGGTAACCCTCCGATGCCAGGTGCTTTAGCCATAGGGCGAGCCTCCGGCTCGCCCCTACGAGATGCTTAT
>CBDVBS010000527.1:0-2813 GCA_965372275.1 uncultured bacterium
CACTGTAAAAAAAGAGCTGATTTCTAAAATTGGTATAAGCGTCTTCGCGGATAGCGGTGTCTTACTAAGAGCGCGCATCATCGGTCGCTTTGCGACCTATAGATACGCGCTACCCATTGATGATAGATACATGCTACCCATTGATGATAGATACATGCTACCCACTGATGCTGGATACATGTTACCCGCTGATAATGAACCGTGTTATCCGCTGGTCTCATGCTTTTTCAACAAGCTCTACATGAATCCTTCCTCGGCGAGTTTGCGTATGGATATCCCCCCCGATGATTTGTCGGCTTCAAGGAACCGCCGGAGGTATCGCGCGATGATATCAACCTCGACATTCAGCGTATCCCCTTCCTTCTTCGCGCCGAGGGTTGTTTGTTCCAGCGTGAACGGGATAAGCGCGACGGAAAATTGATTGCCTTCCACTTGCACCGATGTAAGGCTTATGCCGTCGAGGGTAATTGATCCCTTCGACGCTACATAAGAAATATACTCTTCCGGTAATTCAACCCACATTTCCCTGCTTTCGACGCCATGTTCGAATTTGACGATCGTGCCGACGCAGTCAACATGTCCCTGTACGATATGCCCACCGAAGCGGTCGCCGACTTGCATGGCACGCTCAAGGTTTACTTCACCCCCGGTCTTGAGCGCTCCAAGTGTGGTACGTGAGAGTGTCTCGGCGCTGACGTGGGCGGTAAATGATGCCCGATCATGGGATGCCACGGTCAGGCATGCACCGTTTACGGCGACCGAATCGCCATCGCTGATGCCACCGAGAACTTTCGAGCATGCAATCGTAAGGCGCTTCTCATCGCCCAAGCCTTCCATTTTTCTGAGATTACCGATTTCTTCGATGATTCCGGTAAACATGGTCAACTCCACCTGTAAGGGACACACAAGTGTCCGCTTTATTTAAGATGAGCGTTACAAATCCCGCGGGATTCTTCCGGCTACGAGCAAATCCGGGCCGATGAACTGCGTTCGCATATTGCCTAACTGCTTGGCGTCGAGAAGCCTGGCGACACCTTCCCCGCCGATTAACGGCACAGCTTCGCGTCCGCCTATGAGTATCGGCGACAGGAAGATATTTATTTCGTCGAGTAAATCCATATCGAAAAATCTCCCCGCCGTTTCGCCGCCGCCTTCAATCAGGAGAGACTGGATCCCCTTCGAGGCCAATGCAAGCATTGCCGCATTGAGGTCGAGATTACCCGACTCCCGAGGGACAGCGATCACTTCGACTCCCATTTCAGAAAGCTCCCCGGTTCTTTCGGATGATGCATCTTCCCCGGTAATCACGATCGTCTCCGCCGTTTCCGTGACGAACAACTGAACCGATGCAGGCAGGTTTAACCCGGCATCCAATACAACCCTGAGAGGAGATTTCAGATTGGCCGGCGTATGCGGGAACAGGATTCCCGGCATCTCGATGGAGCCCTTTTCATCCGGGCGGTATGTCAACTTGGGGTTATCTTCCCGCGCCGTGCTACTGCCTACGAGGATTGCATCATATACGCCCCGCAGAAGATGAGCCACCGAAAGCGCCTCGGGATGGGTTATCCACTTTGAATGGCCCTTGCGGGTGGCGATACGCCCGTCGATAGACGCAGCCGCCTTGTATGTTATGTATGGCCTTGAGCACCGTTTGTGCGTGAAGAAGAACCGGTTCTGTTCTTCCATCTCCATGATCAGCCCGACATCGTTGCATTTCTCAACGCTTACCCCGTTGGATGCCAAGTGAAGCGCGCCGTCGCCTCGAACTTCCCCGTTCGGATCGTTGATGCCATAGACAACCCGGCTGATTCCCGCTTCGATGATAGCTTCACTGCAAGGCGGCGTGCGTCCATGATGATTGCATGGTTCGAGATTGACATACAGGATTGCTCCACGGGATTTTTCCCCGGCATCCTGAAGCGCTTTAACTTCAGCGTGGGATTTTTCCTCGTAGATATGCACACCGCGGCCTATGACCTCGCCGTCCTTGACGATGACACATCCAACGAGCGGGTTAGGTGAATTAACGCCCAATCCTTCCCACGCCAACTCAACAGCCATGCGCAAGAATTTCAGATCGATCTCATTCAAAGCGGGGAAAGGATATCAGAAAAATGGGGACAGTCACCTATTTATTTAGAGTATTGTTGGTGGTGTTGGAAAAATGGGGACAGTCACCTATTTATTTAGAGTATTGTTGATGGTGTTGAAATGGATAGGAAAATAAATAGGTGACTGTCCCTATTTTTCCAGAGCGCATTGATAGCGGCATTCATTAATTCAGGGTATTGGTGGTCCCCCGGGAGACGGAGGAGGATTCGGAATCGGAGACCCCGGAACCGGGTCGCCATTATCACCGCTGTCACCGTTCTTGTCGGGAAGCACCGGATCTGCCGATGTCGTCTGGGGTGCATCGCCAGCCTGGGTTCCATAGCTGCTCGGTTTATCAACATCCATAAAGCCCTTGATACCCGTGCTTTTTTCCGGCTGGTTGCAGTCGAAATGCAGGTAATTCAGCGCCAAAAGCGCAACGATTATCAATACCGCCCAACTGATGATTGCATCTCTATCCAAGCTATTACTCCTTAATAACCCATTCAGGGTTCGGGTAGTCTATCAAAATTTTTACTGGATGGCTATATCGGGTGAATGTTCAGCTCATGCCCTGCCCGTTGATCACCAGGCGGAACTTGTAGCCGAGGAATGCGCCCGCACGGCGGCTCATGACCATGCGGTCGGTGAAACATTCGAAATACTCCATAACCGATGCTATCTCGGTATCTATCTCAACTTTGAGTTCGATGATCTTA
>CBDVBS010000528.1:0-2796 GCA_965372275.1 uncultured bacterium
ATACATCCATTTGGAGGGTGATCTAAATATAAAACGGATATATCCCTCTGTCAACTAATTATCAATGATTACCAGTCCTCCGGCGGAAGATACCTGTCGAAATATTGTCCGCAGCAAACCTCTAAAACGAGCACTGTTCCCGACGACGGATCGTGTCCCGCCGCTTTGCATCCCCAGAAGGAGAAGATAGAAGACGCGATCTCGTTCAATTCGCTGTCGAACCTTGCGACAGCACCGACCATTTCACCGGAAAACAGCTCAATCCTGCAGTCGCTTGCTCCATCGCCCGATGTATTATCAATAATAATATCGCCATGATTGGAGTACCCGACCGTCAAGGGGTTGAATATCTGCTCTACCGTACCCGCCAACGTACCGTCAATGTCATATTTATCCAGCCGGCCATACCCGTCTGAACCTTGCGAGAAAACGTAGAGCGCGTGATTGTAGAAGTCAAACGCCATGTCGTAAATTCTGCCGCCGGTTATACTCTCGATCTCATATCCCAAGCACGGGTCCTCGGCGAAACCCTGGTCTGCAATGAATACCCTGGTTTCCCATGTGCTCAAGAGAACCCACAGGTTGCCGGCCCAGTCGAAGCACACAGCCATAGGTGCTACATCGGTCATATCGACGGATGCAATGCTGCTTCCAGTCGAATTGATTATCTGAATTATCGCCGGACTGTAAGGGAAGTCATCATAGATATAAGCGTAATTACCGTTTACCGTATCGGAATCGAGGCTGAAGAGGTACGGCCCGTCGCCGATGAGGCTGTGAAAATCAGCGTTCACCATAGAGCCCCAGATATCCAGCACGGCCAGTTTGCCCATCGAACCAAGCAGCCAGTTACCATCCCCTGTGGTGCATAAATCGTAAGTCTGCCCGTGATTGACATTGGTCAGCTTGAGGTCAAGCTGGTAAGTGTGCGTGTTTTCCGCTGATGAACAATCATAAGGGGCGGGAACAACGAAATCAGGCACTTCAACGATAATCTCCATAAGCGTGTCGAGTGTATCCGTTGCCCCTACGATATCCGTTACCCTGTGATCGACGTAATATGTATCCGCGTCGACAAAAGTGTGGACCGCGGTCCCCTCGGTGAGGGTGGAATCCTCCCAGCCGTCACCGAAGTCCCATTCCCACTTGATTATAAAACCGTCCGGGTCTCCGGCCGTGCTTGTGAAAATAATCGGTTTGTTGGTCTGCGGGTTATCGCAGTTAACCTCGCCGCTTGCTATCGGGTCCACGTTTTCGCCTGCGACCTCAATTGTTAACGGGAAGTTCGTCTGATCCCACGCTCCGTAGTTATCCTGCACCCTTAGCCAGACAAAATATGTTTCCTCGGTATCGTACAGGTAAGACGGATTCATCTGGTCTTCGTTTTTAAGGGGGTCTCCGAAATCCTCATCACCATCAAGATCCCATGAATAGGTGGAGATTTCACCGTCCGGGTCGTAGGAATCCTCGCCCTTGAACATGACGGTCCCGCCGACAGGGATGTTCTGAATATTCGCGCTTGCCACCGCAACAGGGGGGTCATTTGGGGATGGGATTATGTTGACTTGGATCTTTTCATCGAGAGTGTCTGTCAAACCATCCAGGTCAGTGACCCTCACATCGATGGTCTTCAGGCCAAGTTCGGTGTAGAAGTGGTTGATAACGGGACCATCTGCATCATCGTAGAAGCCGTTAAAGTCCAGATCCCATTCATATGTTGAAATGCTTCCATCAGGATCAAAGGAGTCCGCTGCGTTAAATGATATCTCTTCACCCGGATACGCCTCCGGTTTGTTGGCAAACGCAACAGCTACCGGCGGCAATGGGCCGGTGTACGGCTGGATATCAATCATCAAAATGTTATATGCGATCAAGTCCAAATCCGGGACGCTTTCATCGAAACTGTCAACACACGAGATAAGCAGCGGGTGCAGGCCGGGTTCGGCGCCGTTCGTGTTTGTGACCATCATCTCGTATTCAAACGTGTAATCCGCGGGAGAAGAAATCCACGGTCCCGCATCAATGGTTCCGTTGAACAGGGCGGGAGCATCGATGGATACCGGCCCGGGATTGTCCTGCCAATCGTAAACGGTGATCTGAAGAAGTGCTTCGCTGCCGGGAGTCTCCAATATCTCGGCGGTCAGCGATGCGGTGACTTCATATGCTTCCCATGTGTTCGGGCTCGTCGCAGGGTCGCCCGGTATAACCAGGTCGGGCCATTCATAAGACGCATCCACGGAGATCGCAAAATCGAGGTAACCAGATTCCGGGAACATCACGATGAACTTCCGGCTATCTGATCCACCGCTCTCAAAACGCCGCATCTCATCTTCCGTCCAGTATGCCTTGTACGGGTTGATATCGCTGTTCGGCACGTATGGGCTGACGTTCCATAAACTCGTGAAACCGTCGGGATTGAGAATAACCCGGACAGCCACATCCCCTGACGGGAATGAATCCGTCGAACTCAGTATGCCGATAGCCCTGACGTCGAATCCGTCGAGATTCGGATCACCGGGGAACGGGTGTTTGATGATCCCGTCGAACTGGGCGGCCATCGGTAAATCCCACGGTCCGAAGTTATCGATAATTAAACAATTATTATCAGGACAGAATGGCGGGAACAGGAACACTATGATGTCCGCGTGCCACTGAGCTTCTCTGGCAATGGTCGTGGCGACTGTCCAGTTGTTCATGTCGAGATGAAGATTATACATCCCCCAAAGCATATGTGTTGTTCGAACGTCAGTACCCTCACGCAGGCCGTCCGAAACGGCATCGACCGGTTGCTTCTCA
>CBDVBS010000529.1:0-2786 GCA_965372275.1 uncultured bacterium
TCCTCTATCCATTTATATATATCCCCGTCATCCTCCTCGGCAAACAACCACGGATGCTTCTCAACTTCCTCACGAATCGCCGGTCGAAGTTTGCGAACGAGCATCGGTATCGACTCATGCCCCAAGGCGGCTTCCTCGATCAAGTCATATGCCTTCTTCGTGCCTAACCAGACCTTGCCGATCTCCCCTTGATCGCGCATTGTGCGAAGTGCAAGTGCGATATGCCTGACCTTCGGTTTCAGAAACCTTCGCTGACCGGTTGCATGCCCTGTATCTATCGTGAGGTATAACGGAGCATTGTGGATGCTGTACACATGCTTGAGCATTTCCCTCGCGCCGCTCATCGTCCAGGGCGGCTGGTTGGGCGTGTACATCTGCTCGATCGACAATGAGGGCAGGTTCTGCTTATCGGCATAAGCCGCAACATAGGAAAGGCTTTCAATAAGTTTCGTCATCAACTTCGGATATGCATCGGCATCATGGAGAATCGTCTGGGGAATCGCGTGGCAGAAGAAACCAAACCGCGACCTGAGGTTGGCCGCCGTATTGATCATCGGCTTAAGCCATTCCTCCTGAATACGCCGGGAAACACTCACATCGGTATGCGTCAATCCGAGGGTTGAATAAGTTCCGTGACCGGAATAAATGCTCGAAATCTCTACCCCGTATCTCCGGGCAGCAGCCCCGGCTTCCAATCCCCATTTTCGAATATAATCGGGACCGCAATAGAGAGGATCGGCCTCGACATCCGCGCTTGCTTCGATGTAACGAACACCCCACTTGCGGATTATCCGAATCCACTCCTCCGGGACGGTCCACCGTTTAGAGGCGAAACAGTTATCTACGGCCAAATATACCCGCGGTAAGCTCAAGCGTACGCCTTCCTCCCCGGATAAATACACGAGGGCGTAAAAATTTACTATTGATTGCCCCTTTTATCAAGCCTATTACAGATAAATATAGATATTTATCCGGGATTATATAGGATATACGAGAGCGTGAATTCCTTATCATTGTGTAGGGCATATCATCGGGTTGCTCACATCACCGGGTTACTTACATCACCGGGTTGCTCACATCACCGGGTAGCGCGTATCTTAGGGTAGCGCGTATCTTAGGGTAGCGCGTATCTTAGGGTAGCGCGTATCTATAGGTCGCTCTGCGACCGATGATGCGCGCTCCTGACAAGAGCACCGCTGTCCTCGAAGACTCGGATAGCGGTGGCACACAAAGCGGTGGCACACGTGAGGGGCAATAACAAAGGCACGCCCAATGCCGAAGACGCGGGTGCCACGGATAAGCGAGTCTTCGAGCTTACCCGTGCCTTCCCACTCACTACCTATACCTCCGGGTGGCACGGTCTGTCCGAATCTTCGAGGACTGACCGTGGTCTTTTGGGAAGTCCACTCCCTCACGGTCGTGGCTCGGATAATCTATTCATCCATGTAACTCTTCACCCATTTAACCCACGAATCCCATTTCGCAGGTTACCTTCCCCGCAAGAAAAATGTATAATCAATTCCCTTTCTAACCCACACGGAAGGGGTCGAAGGACCTCTAACCGGAAAGGCGGAACAAAATTGGATCTTGCCTCTTTAAATCGCGAAATAGCATTATGCAAACGCTGCAAGGAACTGGTCGAGAACCGCACCAATGTCGTACCCGGTGCCGGGGACGAAAACGCCAACATCATGTTCGTTGGAGAAGCCCCGGGGCGTGAGGAAGATCTCAAGGGTATCCCGTTCATTGGCCAGGCGGGTAAGCTGCTCGATAACCTGCTCGAACACGCCGGCTTCGAACGCGGGGAAATCTACATCGCCAATACGCTGAAATGCCGCCCGCCCGACAACCGCGACCCGCTCAAAGCCGAACTCGACAATTGCCGCGAATACCTCCTGGCCCAGATTGCCATTATTGAGCCGAAGATAATCGCTCCCCTCGGCAATTTCGGCCTGAAAACCCTCGTAACCGACCGTCACACAATCGGCCAGGTGCATGGAACACCGGTCCAGAAAGCCGGTATCCTGTTCTTCCCGCTATACCATCCCGCCGCGGCGCTTCGTAACCCGAAGCTGAGAGAAACCTTAATGAATGACTTCAGAAAGCTCCATAAATTAGCAAAAAGGGAAGGTCTTATGGCATAATGTAGTATCAGGAGGGAAGATATTACGCCGTACCCCCCTGGCTTTCCAGAAGCCCATGCCGTATCCATTCGCCCCTTTCGGGCTGCATTACGAACCTGAACCCGGGTTGGAGTCGTCCTAAATAATAGTGACGGCTTAAGGGAGGAACACGATGGAAATTAGAGTCCGAGACGACAGGCTCCACTACGCAATCATCGACTTTATTGGTGACGCCAATGTCAATTCCATGAGCAACATCAGGGAAAAGATCGAAAAAACTTTCAAAGAGAAAGAACGGCGGATCATATGCAACATGAGCGAGGTCAAGCATATCAATTCGTCAGGGGTCAACGGATTCCTCCTCGCGGCAAAGGCCGTCCTCAACAGCGGTGACGGTGATATTGTATTCTGCGCAATGCTGCCGCACATAGAGCGGGTATTCAAACTCGGCAGGCTCGACACCTACCTCAAGTTCTTCGCCACACTCACCGAAGCCGAGCAGTATTTCAAGTCCTTCGGCAAGATCGATACATCCCAGGAAGAGAACATCCTCATCATCGAAAAGAAGAATAGCTACATCAAATCGCACATCATGAAAATCGCCGAGAAATGGATGGATGTCAGTCCGATCAAGGCGTACATGGCCAAGAGCACCGACCAGGC
>CBDVBS010000530.1:0-2782 GCA_965372275.1 uncultured bacterium
TACGCAACTGAATCCCCAACCGGTCTCGAGTTGAGGGATAACCGAATAATTATCGTACAAAGTTGTTAGAATTATATTTGGCATATTTTACAGGTTCCTAACTCAGCCCCCGTTTGTTTTTTGTCAATTCAAAGATGTTCCTTAATATTGTCGCGTTTGTCATCGGTCCTATGCCACCCGGAACGGGTGTAATCAGCTTGATTTTTTCAATAACGGCCGGGAAATCGACATCACCACGCATTTTGCCCTCATCATCATAGTTGATACCGACATCCACAACAACAGCCCCATCACTCACATGATCGGCACCAATGAGCCCGATGAATCCCGTTGCGGACACGAGAAGCTCCGCGCGGCGGCACACTTCAGCGAGATCCCTGGTTCGTGAATGGCATGTCGTAACCGTCGCGTGACGTTGCAGCAGCAGCGCGCCCATCGGTTTGCCGACGATATTCGACCGCCCGACGATTACCGCAACGAGTCCCTTGAATTCGATGCCGTATTCCTCAAGCAGTTTGATAACACCGGCGGGGGTGTTCGGCACATAACATGGAAGTCCCTTGTGAAGCCTGCCGATATTCACGGGATGTATTCCGTCGATATCCTTGTCCGGGTTAAGGCTCTCCACGACGCGTGCTTCGTCAACCTGGTCAGGCATGGGTAGTTGGAGCATTACGGCATCGATGGAATCATCGGCATTGAGCTGCTTCATCGCATCCAGGCATTCCTCCGTGGACGCATTGGTGCCCAGTTCGGTCACCATACTCTCAAACCCCAGTTTCGCGAGCTGCTTCTCCCTGCTCCTCAGGTAGGAAGCGCTTGCCGGGTCGTCACCGACCATGAGCGTTGCTACCTTCGGCACGATCCCTTTCGCCGCAAGTTCCTTCGCATCCGCCTTGAGTTCCTTGTTCAGTTTCTTCGCGAGGGATTTCCCGTCGAGAATCTTCTCCGGATATTTTTCAATAAGTTCTTTCATGGTCTCCTCTAATGAATGGTGTATATTGTAAACGCTACGGGTAATGTAGTCGAGCACACCTTTTCTCTTATGGTTAAATGTTTATAAATTCCGGGTGGCACGGTCTGCGAGTCTTCGAGCTGACCGTGGCGGTGACCTCGGATTGACCGCATCCTTTCAGTGTCTTCACTATTGTAGCCCGGCATTCTGATGCCGGGAAATAAATCTTTTTGTAGAGCCTACCTTTCCGGGTAGCGCGTATCTATAGGTCGCTCTGCGACCGATGATGCGCGCTCTTAGTAATCTATTGAAAAAGAAAGGATAGGTTGCAATACGGGACAGGCCTCAGTAGTGTAGTTCTTGAGCAACAAGTTCAGGCACTGTTCGGAAATTACGTTCTCATTTTTAAAGGCCCGTCCCTGTTTCCTTTGTAAGGCACCGCTATCAGCGAAGACGCTGAGTAGCGGTGGCACACGTGTGGGGCCATAACAAAGACACGCCCAATGCCGAAGACGGCCGTGGGCGTGCCACCCGGACGTGATAGCGGTGCCACCCGGACGTGATAGCGGTGGCATGCGGAAAGAAAATGGCGAGAGTCGAGTGTATTTGTGTGTTCTCTTTCATCCCATGACTTGACGAACCGCCGTTTTCAGCATAAATTTAGCCCTTAATCGGCAAGAGGAGGACGCAGTGAGCAGGGAACGTTATCCGTTTCCTAAGGAAATGGAACTGACATACGATGAGGGCATCTTCGCGCGGTCGGCATTGACCGCCTGTCTTACCGATGATGAGTGCCGTCTCGCGGGTATTCCCGATACGGCAGCCGGAAGGACGGTGCTGGATTTCATCTCGGGAATGGGTTATGAGCTCGACTACATTGATGATACCCAGGTCAACCTGGTGGGCAGGGGATATGCAAAGCCCGCGGAGCCGATAGATGTCATCGACTGCGCGGGAAGTTCCGATCTGGCGCACCTGTTTACCGCCTGGCTGTGCGGGTGGCAATTATATGGTGTAGTACGCTGCGCTAATCCGAACCATAGTCTCGAAGACCTTGCGAAAACCGCGAAATCCATGGGCGGCGGGATTGAGGGTCGTTCCGATGGCTGTGCCCCGCCATGGTGTGTCTCTCCATCGGCGGTCGCGGCCGGCGAAGTCAGGCCGACCAACCCGCACCCATCGCTGCGCTCGGCTTTGGCGCTGATATTTCTCCTCGGACAGGGGACCGGTGCATTCCCTTCCGATACACCCGGTTCCGACAGCATGGAGCGCGCGATCAGGCACTATCGCGGCGAGATACGTCGCAGTGAGGGAAGGCTCTTTATCAAGGGAGGGGAGCGGGTGCTGGCCAAGCGTCGGGAGATCCCGCGAAGCTTCCGCATTGCGGTGGCGGCGATTGTGATGACCGCGCTTGCATCGGGCAATGATGTACGCCTGCCGGGTGTCTGTCTCAACCCGGCTCGCGCGGGAACGCTGGAAATATTGGGCAGCGCGGGTATTGAATTCAGCGTCGAGAATATGACCGAGATCGACGGCGAAATAGCCGCGGATATCATTGTCAAACCCTCTGAACTTCGGGGGATCGAGTTGAGCGGCAAGGCGGTACGCTCATCATACGAAGACCTCGGTCCGTTATTGGCATCCGCTTGCCTGTGCGACGGTTTAAGCGAATTCGATCTTTCCAAACTTAGCCGCCCCGAGAAGGAAGGCGCAATACACTTAGTTGAGAATATTGCCACCGTTGCGGGTGCTGCTATCGATACCGGCGGGGACAGGATAACCACCGAAGGAAACCCCGCCGGTGGGGGTAACGCCGAATTGATCCCC
>CBDVBS010000531.1:0-2779 GCA_965372275.1 uncultured bacterium
GAACCGCCCTTGTAGTGATATCACCCGCAGGGGAAATGTTGAGTTCCCAAACCCCGAACAATGCGCGCCCGGTTTCATCGGCCTGTGCGTTTAAAGTGTATTCCGGACTTGGAGCAGTGACTACAGCTTGCCCACAAGCATGGAGAGTGAAGGTTAACGAAACCAGGATCAACAAAAATACCCCTAACCTGAAGTGATTGCGTAAACCCATTCTTGACACCCCATATGTCAGATTTTACGGTTAACCTAATAAGATTATACTCTATCAATTAGTATATCGGGAGTACTTGCCCGGAATTGAGCTCAACCGGGAATGCACGGTATAAAACCCAAGGCCGCACGGGTGCCACCCGGAATGCAGACATTTCCCCTGGAATACCGGGTATAAAACCCAAGGCCGCCCCAGCGCCGGGGCGGCCTTACTGCAAATATGGATCGAATGGGTAACGCCAAAATTAGCGTCTTTTACATCAATAAGAATACATCATATAATCACTTTTGAAAATAGGTAAATCGGGATTTTTTTCGATAATCACACCGGTTCTCCAGCGTGTTATAATCAGTGCTCAATTGACAATACTAATCTACTTTATGAGCAAATAGTTGACAAGCCCTACAGAAAAACCGGAACTCACCAAGCCACGGCGCGGCCTGATTATCTTCGCCGGCTACCTCATCCTGAGCATTATCCTCTCCTGGCCGCTGACCGCTCACTTAACCACCCACCTTCCTTTCGGCGGTGACGCTTATCAGACAATCTGGGACTTCTACTGGTTGAATAAATGTCTGACTGAGGGTGGAGATCCTTTTTTCACAAACCTGATGTTCGCCCCAGAAGGGATCGGCCTTGCCCTTCACGATATGACGTGGCTGAATTCACTGCCCTCGGTACCTCTGCAAATTATCACAGGCAATCGGATACTCGTGTTCAATCTGCTGTGGATGCTTGCTCTCTCACTCTCGGGGTATTTCATGTACCTGTACGCACGTCGGCATCTTGGCGACGGCATCCCGGCGTTCGCGGCGGGATGCATGTTCGCATTCTCAACCTATCACCTGCATCACGGCGCGCAACTCGGGAATATGTGGATTGGATGGCTTCCGCTTTTCCAGATATATCTCGAAGAATCGCTTTCCGACAAGAACCGAATCAAGGCAACAGGCAAAGCAGCAATAGTGCTTGCCATAGCGGGATACACGCACTGGTACACCGCCGCATTCTGCCTGTTCCAGCTTCTGTTCACATTGATATGGACATTGATAACAACACGTCCATTCAATGCAGGACCAATATGGCGTTCGATTGCGATCACAGTTTGCGGAGCAGTACTCCTTATGCCGATACTCCTTCCCGCGATGATCGCATCCGGAAAAGTCGAGAACGAATATCTCAAGATCGAACAGCGCGAGATGTACGGCGCCGATCTCGGTGCAATGGTGATGCCATCCCCAAGGCATCCGGTTTATGGCAATATAGTCAAACCAGCATACAGCCTCATTAAAGGGAACATAACCGAGAGCCCGATTTACCCCGGATGGGTTTTGTGGATCCTGTTTCTCATGGCGATGCTCGTGCGTAATCCAATGAGAGGACGGTTATTATTCTTATCCCTCTGCTTCCTCATCCTCGCCCTTGGCACGAAACCCCATGCGTTCGGCGGGTCGCTGAACATCCCCCTGCCCTACACAATTATGGCCCATATTCCCGGGCTTGATTTCATCAGGGTTCCATCACGGTTCATTGCACCCGCACTGGTTTTCCTGTCACTCGCCGCGGCGCAAGGACTTACATTGATCGGATCGAGGATCCCGAACTTGCGTACACGCAACACATGGATAATCGTGGTTATCCTGTTGGCGTTATTCGATACGACCATCCTGCCGTTACCCACGCGGGATGCATCGACGTACAGTGAGTTCTACACGGAACTTGCGGCGGATAAGGCGGATACGTTGATTTTCGACTACCCGTCATACACTTTCCAGGAATACCTGTATTACCAGACGATTCATGGCAAACCCATCATTTCAGGCTACGGTGTCTATCTGCCTCCGGAACGCGCCCAATGGATAGTGAGTCTCAACGACGAACCATGGAAAGCGGAGCAGTTGGGTATACGTTACGTTATCTTCCACAAGGGATTCGGCAATCCATCACAAAAAGGTACTATAACGGTCGGCACACACGAGGTTGCGCCGGAAGCATTCTTCGACAATTTCTCAGGATATAAACTGATTCACGATGACAGATACGTGAAGGTTTATGATGTGTATGGGGAGTGAATCGAGTTCATGAACGGATTATACTGACCGGGTGCCGCACACTTCATCCTGACGTTTCCGGTGTTTCGGTAACTTGTTGCCGAAACCATTACAGGCTCATATCCGGTGTTTCGGTAACTTGTTGCCGAAACATATCTCTACACTGTATAATGTGAATCCAATTCATTTGAAGGGGTAACATCATACGATGAAATGGAAGAATATAGATATCGGCCCAAGTAACTACTATATTACAGCGACCTTTACCGAGTGGCTTCCACTTATGAAAAATAGAGAAATCCGTCAGATCATCTGCGAGGAGATAGAGAAAGCCTTAGATGAATGCGATGCAACGCTCTCGGCATTCGTATTAATGCCGGATCACCTGCATCTATTAGTTTTCCTTAATGAGGAGGGAGTCCTAAATCGTTTCTGCAAATTATGGCGAGGACGTTCAGCAAGGAGAATTATTGATTTACTGTTAACTGTATATACCGGTTGAAAACCATACCAAAAT
>CBDVBS010000532.1:0-2772 GCA_965372275.1 uncultured bacterium
GTAGTGTAGGTCTCCGACCTACACTCGCAGGTCGGAGACCTGCGGTACCCGGCTTACCAATAAAGGCTTGATTTCTAAAATTGGTCTGAGAGTGTCCACTCCCTGACGGTCGTGGCTCGGATAAGACAGAAAGAAAAACCGCGGGATGCACCCGCGGTTGTTCAAATATAAGGCTTTATCGAATTATCGAAGATTCACATTTACTAACCACTGCCGAGGGATTCAAATGCACCAAATATGGCTACAAGCTGCGGCGAGAATACTTCGAGCTGGCCGGAGTGGTGGAGCGAGATGAGCTTACCGCCTTCACCGATTGCCAGATCGTGGAAACCGAAAACAGCGGTTTCATCCATGACCACATCGATGGCCTCTCTGCTCAGGTCGATGTGCTGGCGGTTAATGGTGGCTCCGTTCAGGGAATTGACGGTGATGATGTTGGATTCGTACTCGTTGCCAAACCCCGGGTGTGCCTCGTAACGTCGGATCTGGGAAATGTAGAGTTTGTTATCCTGACCCATAATCATGTCGTTGATCTCTGGTGAGAAATGCTGTTCCCAGGCTAAGTCGTTCCAGTTATTGAAGCACATGACCCTGTTCCTGAGTGCCACATAGAACCTGCCGTCACTTCCGAAAGTTACCGCGCGGATAGCCTCGCCGAAACCTCCTGACCTGACGAAGGAACCGTCGCTCCTGTATAAACTGAAGCTGTGATTCATGGCATGGTAGCACCAGATCTTACCGTCCATTCCCACTAACGGGGCGTACGGGCCGCCGTCGGGGAATCCCATCCTGAACACCTGGTTCCAGTCGGCGACACCGTCCGAGTTGAATTTGTAAAGCGCCCTGCCGGTCTGGATATATACCGGGCCTCCCGGGGTCTCCGCAATACCGGCCACGCGCCCGTCCAACGGACCGTTGGTCCAGAGAATGCCACCGTCGAGCGAGATGCAGTGCACATACGATGAAGCTTCTCCCGGTACGAAAGTGGAGACGTAGATGTTGTTCGCAACCATTTCCACGGCATGCTGTCCCTCGGTCGGCAAGCTGACCCTGCCTGAGAATCCGCCGATACTGTCAAGTGAGCGTCCACCTTCGTGGATGAAGTAGCAGCTTCCATCCGGGCCAAGGCAGGGTGATTTATGGCTGTCAGTCTGCCTGGTTCCCAATGTGCTGCCGTCATTCAGGTTGATTATATGAAGTAACTTGTTTGGTTTTTCGAGCATGTATGCGGTCGAATTTGGTCCGATGAGCAAGCCTTGGAAGAGCATATGGTTATTTACCATATCATTCCTGCTCAGGCCTTTATTGATCTTCAGGCTGCTGAACATAGGTCCGCTGGGTCCGTTGAATGTGGATCTGCCTGCGTTATAGTAACTGCCGAAGCGTGAGCCCCAGGGAGTTTCAACAACGGGGCCGATCGGGTCGAAGGGTCTTCTTTCTACCAAACCCTCGAGTAAACCCGGGTCCAATGTGAAAAGTTTGCCTATTGAAAGTGTGTATGAGTTCTCATCATCCCTGGCAAGCGGCAGGAAGACACCGATGTAGTAGTCGTTGGTTGCCTTGAAGAGTTCCTTGTATCCGCCATAACCGGGCTTGAATATCGACTTACCGCCGGGGTCTTTCTTGTAATACTTCTTACCCCATTTGACTTTTTTCTCGAAGGGATAGAAATCCGCAGGCAGTGTGAAACTGAAACTTTCCTCAAGGAGTGTGCCAAGGCTGACACTTCTGCGTCCACCCTCCGTCGGACCCTGGTAGAGTTCATCGCCATCCTCGTTGTAAACGTAAAGTACAAGTTCGCCCGGATCAGCATTCAGTGTAATCTGGATATCATCCTCATCATCAGGGCTTACATCGAAATGCCAGATGTCGAGATGGTCGGCGCCGCATACCCAGTCATTCACCGAAGAACCCACGGCAATTTCCGCGGAATCTTCCGGGGTTTCATTGTTATCGGGCATACAGTCGGGCAATCCCGTAACATTGAGATCGGTTGTAAGCGTGTACTCATGATCATATGCAGCAGCGGACCAGAAGAAGATACGCGCATAGTAGGTTGCTGCCGGGATACTGCCGGCGGGGATATGCACAGTGAATTCGTGGTCTGTCGCATTGGTGAAAGCATCATCCAGGATCCTGATCTGCGTGTCTCCAACATAGTAATAGATACGGAGCACAGTGGACTCCTGGGGTGAATTGAACGTAATGTTGCCGGACACCACGGCCCCTTCCGGGATGTCCAGCCTGTAGAAATCGAAAACGTCAGTATCGGGGCAAACCCATCCACTGACTGTTTCTTCATAACCGATGGATGTGGCGGATGCCTCATCGTTGTCGCTATCGGCGATACACAACCCCCATGCATTTCCTCCGATGCCCATGAGCATCATCAAAATGATGGTGATAAGCAAACCTTTCCTTTTCATCGTATTAACCTCCAAATTTCTTGCTGTTATCCTGAATATTAAGAATTATACATTAACGCAAACTTTAAGGCTATTCAACATCCCTGTTTTAACTTGGGTAACACATGTAAGAGTCTTGCAATGTTCATATTGTTGCCGGGCTTTGCGAAAATGTCATGAGCCGGATGCAATTATTCTCCCGTTTTTTTTCGGACGCACAGGTAAGCGGCTTGATCAGTGAGAGTTGTATCTACTTCAGCTCGGCCCGGGTGGCACTGACAAGCGACGTCTTCGGCCTTGGGCGTGTCTTCTCAACCTCCGGGTGCCACTGACAAGCGACAATATGTGCTTTCAACCCCATCAGAAG
>CBDVBS010000533.1:0-2765 GCA_965372275.1 uncultured bacterium
AATTATTCGTTCTTGATGGCACGGTCTGCCCGAGTCTTCGAGGGCTGACCGTGGTCTTCATGGGTAATCCCGGCATACTATCCCGTTTACGTTACCACGGTCAGACTCGAAAACTCGTCAGACCGTGCCACCTGGATATCATAATTTCCGTCCCCAGTCTGGCGGCGTAAATGTAAATTGTCCTACACTTCACCGTTGGAAATGTGATACAATTATTCATGGAAAGTGGATTATGACTGGTACCACCCGTCGGTCATAGGTAATGTGTGGTGTTTTCCCAGAAGGGTCAAAATTCGCGGTTCATTGAAAGGCCTGGTAACTTGATTTTGCAATCAAGTCGGTTGACTTTATAATTATTTTACAGAACTTGAAGTTTTGCCTGTCAGATTGATTTATCGATTAAGCATTTGAGAATATGAGAAGCGAGGTTTTGACATGACACACAGGTTTAAAGGATTTACCCTGATTGAGCTTTTAGTTGTAATCACCATTATCGGCATACTTGCCGCGATAGCGCTTCCAAACTATATCAAGGCAAAGGACAAGGCCAAGGAGGTTGAGGCCAAGGCCAATCTCCATACGATACAGATCGCGGTGGAACGTTACAACACGGACCACAGGGAGTATCCGGCATATCTTCTCGGCGGTGATTCCGACGGCTGGCTCTATTGGCACGACGAATGGGATGAAGACAATCCTGACCCCGAGGATCCGGCGAATTGCTGGGTGCAGGATCCCTTAGTTGAATATAACTACGTGACCAGCTATCCGGAGAATCCCTTCATCGACGCCGGTGACGGTAAGTTGATAATCGACGCGACTGCTTTTATTGCCGATCCCCAGCAGGGAGACGGCGACCCGCGTTTTGGTTACAAGGGAAATATCATGGGTATGGGCCTTGATGACCCCAAGTTCTTTGAGCATGGCCTTCATCCGGCTGCTCCGAGAATAGAGATCAAGCGTACCCTTGACCGTGGAGACGTATTTGATCCAACGGCCTTCGGTTATCCCGAAAGGACAGCCGGTCAATATCCCGGTCTCTACTACAACTTCGGCGGCCGTTACAATTATCAAAACCGTAAGGTTATCTTCACATTCTGGCCCGGGAATTTCTTCTACCAGTCTGCATCCGATATTCAGCCGGCACGTTCCCGATATACCTGGCCATATGCTAATCGCTGGTACAGGGGCCACGTCCTGAGGTACATGCTCGGTGTTTGGGGAAGCCAGAGGAGCCCCGGTAAAGATGTGATCAGGCTGCAGGAATATACTCCTGACGATGAGGCGACACAACTCTGGTGGCGCTACCCGCCCCCGTTCCCCGATCCACCGGAATCCGGTTCGCCAAGGGTGGCATGCGGCTATGCAATCAGCAGTCAATCGGGCGGTCTGCCGGCGGTGTTCGGCGGCGGCGGCCATGATATAGGACCGGCTTACCCGTACGACCGTGATAAGGACTACATGGGAGTATTCATCTACGGAGCTCCCGACGGATGCAGGGATGGCATCATACTGACATTGAATACCGGGCAGGAAAGATCGGCGATTATTGATTAGTTGAAGATATTGGTCTATTGTTTTTTGAGAATTGAAATACGTGCTGTTTCAAAACTTCGAAATATTTTGGGTGCTGCACACTTTAGTGTGCGGTGAGGTGTTTTAATACTGGCATTTACACACACCAAAGTGTGTGGTACCCGCTACTATTTAGTGCTTTGAGATAGCATCTTGTCTAACCGGGGGACGGGGTAATTAATTGACGAAGAGGCCAGATATGAGATTTTCGCACAGGGGATTTACACTGATCGAACTCCTGGTCGTGATAACGATCATAGGCATCCTCGCCGCGATTGCTTTGCCGAATTACATCAAGGCGAAAGACAAGGCCAAGGAAGTCGAGGTCAAGGCCAACCTGCACACGATACAGATTGCCGTGGAGCGCTACAATGTCGATCACAGGGAGTATCCGGCTTTCCTGCTCGGTGGTGATGGGGACGGCTGGCTTTATTGGCACTCTCAATGGAACGAAACGAATCCGGATCCGGAGGATACTGCCAACGCATGGGTGCAGGACCCGCTGGTGGAGTACAATTACATCACCAGCTACCCCGAGAACCCGTTCATTGATGCGGGAGACGGAGCATTGGTCATCGACGCTACTGCCTTCATCGCGGACCCGCAGCAGGGTGACGGCGACCCGCGGTTCGGGTACAAGGGCAACATAATGGGCTGCGGCCTTGATGACCCGGCGTTCTTCGAATTCGATACCGATAATTATATGGTGTCAAGGGTCGAGACGAAACGTACTCTCGACCGTGGCGGCGCATTTGACCCCGTGGATTATGGCTACCCGTCGAGGGACGCTCCCATCGGGGGATTCCCCGGCCTTTATTACAACTTCGGCGGACGGTACAACCCCCAGACACAGAAAACGATTTTCACATATTGGCCCGGGAATTTCTTCTACCGCTCTGCATCCGATGTGCAGCCTGGCCGTTCGGGTTGGACACTGCCCAATCCCAACTGGGGATATGTAGGGCACGTGGTGAGATATATGCTCGGGGCATGGGGAAGTCAGAGGAATCCCGGTAAGGATGCGATCCGGTTGCAGGAAGTCACCCCGGATGATGAACAGATATTGCTCTACTGGCGTTATCCCCCGCCGTTCCCCGACCCGCCGGAGTCGGGATTTCCGAAAGTTGCGTGCAGATATGCCTGCGATTGCTCCGGAATTGGTGATACAGGTGGCGGAGGACTACCGGCGG
>CBDVBS010000534.1:0-2729 GCA_965372275.1 uncultured bacterium
GACCACGGCCAGGGCTCGAAGACTCGCCCAGGCCGTGCCACCCGGCATCATAGCTAATAATGATTAATTCTCCCTATATGCTTGTTCTGATTGCGGACGTGAAAATGTCCGCTTTTTATATTCCGATACCCGTTATCGGAGAAGATAGGCCGCTTGCGGAGGATAATAGAGGATAATATAAATACGGGCAGGGGAATAAAGGTGGAGCGGACGAGAGAAATTGTCTGATATTGAAGAGCGTTCAGAGGCTTATAAAACCGTACTGGCTCGATTGAGTACATCGGTTGCCGAAGAGGAAGACCTCGAGAAGCTGCTCGATAACATCCTCGAATCAATAAGGGACGCCACCGGGGCAGTGGCATGTGAACTGCTGCTGTACCATGGCGAGATGAATATCCTCTATCCCCACAAGGCGGCGACCACCCCGGAAGCCTGGGGGTTGATGGATACGAAACGGAGCCTGGCCAACAAGGCGTTGGTGGAGTTGAAGACGCAATATATTCCCGATGTGCGGGAATCCGGCTACCAGAGCTCATTCCCCGGCGCGAGGGGATTGCTGTCGGTGCCGTTGATAGTGGGGGGCCGCATGTACGGCGTCCTGAACATCGGCGTCCCGGAGATCAACGGATTCACAAGCACCGATATCTCCTGGATCGATATCATCGCCACGTTCATAGGCGGCCTGCTCGTGGTGGTACATCTCAAGGAAAGGGTATTTGATCTCCACCGGCAGCTTATCGATTCAATGAGCATGAGTCTGGGTGAGAAGGACCCATCTTATGCCGGCCACGCCGACCGCGTGAGCGCATATGCCGCCGCCATTGCACAGACAATGGATCTTCCCCCCGGCGTGGTGGCTGATGTTGAACGTTCAGGGTTCCTGCACGACATCGGCAAGATCGGCGTGAATCCGGTGATACTCACGAAGCCCGCGAAACTCACCGACGAGGAGTTCGAGGAAGTGAAGAAGCATGCGATCCTCGGACGATTCCTCCTCAAGCCGTTGGGATTCCTGCCGCGCGTGCTGGAAGGAATCGTGACCCACCACGAACGCTGGGACGGTCAGGGTTATCCGAAGGGATTGAAGGCGGAAGAGATACCGGTTGAGGGTCGGATATTGGCGGTCGCCGAAGCGTTTGATGTGATGACATCGGACCAGCCGTATCGTGAAGCACTTCCGCTGGAGAACGCCGTGAATGAAATAAAGCAGGAGTCGGGCAAACAATTCGACCCGGATGTCGTCACCGCCCTCTGTTCCGCTATAGATGAAGGATTGAAAATAGATGAATAAAACCGGGACTGTCCCGGATTTTCCGTTACTTATTTCACAAATGGCTTTTAGAGGGAGATACAGAGGGCAAAAAGCCGGGACTGTCCCGATTTAGACCAATTCTCCTTAGCGGGTATTTTTATTTGATGAAATTAGGTACTATGTTTGCCTAAACGATGGAGGCAAACATGAGACCGTGCGTATGTTTGACCAGGGATTTGGATATTGAAGGAATCAAGGCACTTGAGGGTGCCACAAATGATGTAAGGGAGAGGCGAAGATTAACCGCTATTCGTCTGTGTAATCAAGGCTACGAGACCCCCGAAATTTGCAATATCCTTGGCGTTACGAAGAGCTCCGTACAAAGATGGGTCAACAAGTTCAATTCAGGAAGGCTTGAAGCCTTGAGGTCTCGCAAGCTGCCCGGGAAGGCCAAGATGGCTGACTGATGAACAGATCGAGGTTGTACGTGTTTTGATGTTTCGGCACACCTTGTGCCGAAATATAATTCGCGGATAGCATGGGTATCGGGACAGGGCGTCCCGATACATCGAATGATGGGTGAATCAGTTGGGTGCCACCGCTACTGCCCGTCTTCGGGCATAGCGGTGTTTTGTCAAGAGCGCGCATCATCGGTCGCAGAGCGACCTATAGATACGCGCTACCCAAAGAAATGCGCGCTACCCAATGCGTGCTACCCGTTTAGATACACGCTACCCGTTCAGGTGAATTATTCAACAGCCCAAAGGCGTCCCGATACATCGAATATATCTTTGGATACATGAAAAGCCGCCCGGAGGCGGCTTTGATGTCGAATATGCATTGGGACTATTAGTAGGTCACGATTACCTGTGTCGTTGAAAGACCTGTCAGGCCATCATTATCGGTGACCCTCAGCGTGGGATAGTAGTTGCCGGGTTCGGTGTAACCGTGGCTCGTGGAGCCGGTAACCGGGCTCTCCCAGTCGTACTCGCCGTCCCCGTCGAAGTCCCACTCGTAAAAGTCAATCTGTCCGTCCGGGTCGTAGCTCCCCGTTGCCGAGAATACGACATAAAGTCCGAACAGACCTACCGGGCCTTCCGGCGGCAATGCGTTTGCAACCGCAACCGGGTTGGAGGGAAGGACATTCACATAACGACTGTCCACCGCGACAGTGCCTCGTCCGTCGGTGACCGTTACGGTAATCTTGTATGTTCCCGGGCTGGCGTAGGTGCCTTTATAGACATCCACGTCCGCACCCCAAGCTTCGGGGGTACCATCGGTGTCGTAATCCCACTGGTAGAAGAACGGCACCTGTCCGCCGATGACATCCGCACCCATCTCAACCGTGAAAGGCGCTTTGCCGACCGGGGCTTTCCCATCGGCATCTTCATCAGGATCCAGGAAGTCAAGTTGTACCTGGAGTTCTTCAACGTCAGGATATACATTGACGATCTTGAAGGTACCCACCATCTGCCCT
>CBDVBS010000535.1:0-2728 GCA_965372275.1 uncultured bacterium
TCAAGGAAAAGGGATTCAGGGCGATGGTCCACCCGTCGCTGCGGGTCAAGCATTACGGCGGCGCGAGTTTCATACCGGCACGGACCCGATATGACGAGGATTTCCAATTGACGTGCTACTTCGATTCGCTGCTGTGGTTCCTCGAAAAACATTACAGCGGTAATTCCGCCCTTCGCTGCGCACGTTTCATACGCGCTATGGCTTCATTCAAAGGCACTCTCGGAGGAAATACCGCGTTCGGCAGACGCCACAGGCAGGTTGCACGGATTCTCGACAAACTCAAGGGAAGCAACGTGCGGGAGATTTATGGTATATAATCTAAGTGGAAGCATCGGTGCGTAATACAGGTATGAGTGAAAGAAGTAATTGAACATGAAAAACAAATTCTATCCATTATCAATTCTCCTTTCGTTAATATGCATCATAAACCTGTCCTGTACGGCGAGTTCCCAACCCCAGGCCATCGTTCATGAACCTGACGGCATTTCGAGACAGTCGGCGGCATCTCC
Organism: uncultured bacterium; assembly: GCA_965372275.1. Lineage (GTDB taxonomy): Bacteria > JAJVIF01 > JAJVIF01 > JAPKYR01 > CAZSPL01 > CBDVBS01. The sequence continues at coordinate 510 of CBDVBS010000535.1, forward strand.
AACCTTGAAGGGATCGCTCGATATGGTTTGCGCCGAGGATATCGCGGTAAACGGCAAGTTCATCTATGTCGCGGACGGTCCCGGTGGTCTCAAGGTGGTCGATGCTTCATCCCCGTCGGAACTGAAACTTATCGAAACGATCCGGACCACCTATGCGTTCCGCGTCTATCTCAACCAGGATCATCTCTATCTCAGTGATGGCCCGGCGGGATTGAAGGTCTATTCACTCGATGACCCGTCCAAGCCCGTGCAGGTCTATTCATATGATACATACTGGGCGGAGGGGATATCATTCGCCAACGGCTACCTCTACCTTGCCGACTATTACGAAGGAATCAAATATTTCCAACTGGATGCATCAGGCATCCCCATCACCGCTGAAGGACGAAATGTTGCGCGGGCAAGGGATATCATCGTTGAAGGCTCTTCAATGCTGATAAGCGACCAGGTTTTCGGCATTGTCGGATTCGTGATGGACTCCCCCACGGACTTCTTATGGACCTATACCGATGCCGGCATATACGCGAACTACGAGGATATTGTCTCTCATAACGGCTACGCGATCATCGCTCGTAACGATGAAATCAGCTCGCTGAGGGTTTTCGACATATCCGATATATACGGCATCGAGCTTGTGGACGACTTCCATCCCGTGAAATTCATCTCCGGCCTTACCGGGAATAAAGAACTTCTCGTCGCTGCTTGTGGCGAGGACGGCGTGCTTGGCTTCGATATGACCGACCCAACGGCGCTGGAACTGCTCTGGGTTATTCATACCAACGGTTTGGCAAGAAGGGCGCATGCGCTTGGTGAATTCCTGTATGTCGCCGATATGTCCGGAATCGGGATTTATGATATCGACGGATTGGCTGGTGATTGGGAATGAGATTAACACGTAAGGAATTCATGCGCTTAGCGGGTTTGACCGCGATTGGACTCGCTGCCGGATGCGGCGGCGGGAACCCCGAGGTTGAACCCCCTCCTCCACCGCAAAAGAATCCGCTCGAGGCATACAAGAATTTCAAGAATCTCTACGGCGATCTCCATGTGCATACAAATCTGTCCGACGGCGATGAATCACCGGATTACGCCCTCCGGTATGCCCGGGATGTTTCCATGCTCGATTTCTGCAGCCTTAGCGACCACGCCGAGATAATGACCAACGACGGCCAGACCTGTATGCCATATTACAGAAGCCTGCCCGCCAAGTACGATGATCCGGGAAATTTCTGCGTGTTGTATGGCTACGAGTGGACATCCAATCTGTTCGGACATCGCAATATCTACTCCCTGGACAGTCAGATCCCACTGTTCTCATCCAAGGATCCATCTTACATGCATATCGAAGACATGTGGGCCGGTTTGATGGGCCACGATGTGCTGACGATCCCGCATCACGTTATGATTCCGACTAATCACAGGTGGTGGGACTATACCAACCCGCAGATGGAAAGGATCGTTGAATTCTATTCCAAGTGGGGTTACGGGATGTACTTAGGCAATCCCCGCCCTATCTGGATGGAAAAGGCGGACTATGGTTTATACGATGCGTTCAGAAACGGCAGGCGCTATGGAATTATCGCAAGCACCGATACGCACCTTTCACGTCCCGCAAGCAGGCTGCAGGAAGCCCGTCCTGATGCATTGAAATATCCTCAACCGGGGATTGCCGGGGTCTGGGCGGCAGCGCATACACGTGAAGCAATTTACGATGCATTGAAGAACAGGCGCTGCTACGGCTGCGGCGGCACACGAGTGGAAATTCAATTCGCGGTGAATAATTCGGTAATGGGCACGGAGATAAGTTCCAGCACAAACCCGGAAATTGCATTCAAAGTTGAATCAGCGGAATCCATAGCCCAGGTTGCAATTCTCAAAACAACTAATCTCGGTCCCGTTGCCATTCAAACCTATACCCCCAACGATCTCGAATCCGAGGGGAAATTCACCGACATTGCATTCACCGAAGACTGTAGTTATACCCTCAGGGTTGACCTCGCCAATTCAGATATAGCCATGTCCAGTCCGGTATGGGTAGCCAAATCCCATTCAGGTTCGATAGTGTAGATACTAAACTCAATCCGACACCAGAATTAAACCAGACCGGGTAGCGCGTATCTATAGTGAGCCCAGGCGAACGATGATACGCGCACATTCTGATTTCATGTAACCCGGCATTCTGATGCCGGGAAATCTTTTTGTAGAGCGCATCTTTCGGG
>CBDVBS010000536.1:0-2718 GCA_965372275.1 uncultured bacterium
CACCCGGATAAGAGCACCGCTATGCCCGAAGACGGTCAGTAGCGGTGGCACACGGATGGAGAAATAGTGGTACCCGGATGGAGAAGTGGTGGTACCCGGATGGAGAAGTGGTGGCACACGGATGGGGAAGTGGTGGTACCCGGATGGAGAAGTGGTAGTACCCGGATGATGTGTGTTCATGGAGGATTACCAACTAGGGCTATCGGGTCTGCCTTTTAAGTTGTGATATCATTTGCGCATGAAGTTGCTGAGACGTACAACTCCTGTTGCGCTTAGCGTCGGGGCCGCCATCGGAATACTGTTCGCATCGTTCCAGGTCGTGGACGGTGTGTTCTCCAATCCCGGTTTGGCCGTATCCCCCGGAAGTATGCTGTTTTACATTGCGAGGGGATATTTCCTTTATCTCATCAGCTTCCTGGTATTACTTTTTCTCATAAACATCGGGTTGTGCATCATCTTTCCAAGGCGGATGCGGGATGCTGATTATGCGAGGCTGGTTGAAAGTTATGTCGGGTTAACCGCATTCGTTATCATCCTCATAATCTATGTAGATAAGGACCGGGATACGATTTCCAGCATAATCGGCAGCGGGTACGGGTTCTTCTCAACCATCTTTTTTGTTGCCGAGATATTCGTGGTCATCGGATTCATCTCACTGATAATAGCCGGTGCGGTGAGGCAGCTTGTTGCAAGGCTTCCGAAGGGACGTTTGGCGATCTATGTGACCAGCATAGCGTGGTTCCTGCTTCTCTTTCCCATAATTGGCGAGGCGTTGCTGCTCGCGTTTGCAATGAAATGGCACCCCATTCTCCAGGTTGTGCTGCTGATAATCACGGCATTCATGCTGAGTTTTATAGTCAAGCTATTGAACAACCTGACTCATTCGCTCATAAAATTGAAGAGGCGCGCATGGGTCGGGCTGATATCATTTCTCGTGATATGCTTCATCCTCTGGGGGACTGTTACCGCCCTGAAGCCGAAACCGAGCACCCATCCCCGCTCCGGGGATGAAGTCAATATCGTGCTGATAAGCATCGACGCGCTTCGGGCCGATCATCTTGGCTGTTACGGTTATATCCCCCCCGATCCAAAAATCGCACCGGGTGAATTCTCGCCAAATATCGATCGACTCGCCGAGCAGGGGCTTCTGTTCGAAAGGGCATACTCGACATCGTCATGGACACTCGCGGGAATTTCATCGTGGATGACCGGCGGGTGGCCCTACGAAAGCGGGGGCACCAACGCGAATCGCAGATTGTACAATGGGATAACACATTTGCCCCAGGCACTTTCGGAAGAGGGGTATGTCTGTGCCGCATTCACCGCCAACCCGGTGCTCAACACCGCATCCGGCATTGGCCGGGGGTTCTCGAAGTATTGGGAGTATTTCGAATCCACCCACCAGGCCACCGGACTTCTGATCGACCGTGTTGCATCGGAGATCAAACGTAAACTCGAGGAAAAGCTTATACGTGAACCCGGTCGCGTGCTGGTCAAGAACCAGCTCGCAGAAACATTCAACTGGCTCGATGATCATCAGGATGATAAGTTCTTCCTGTGGGTGCACCTGTGGGACCCGCATCATCCATACACACCGCCATCGCCGTATAAGGATAACCTGCCGGATATCGGCGGGGAGAAACGGACGCCATACTACAGCCTGTTCCCGCAATGGCGCACCGGTGCATCGCATCACAGGTACGGACTCCGCAGGCATATGGTCAACCTGTACGATGGCGAAGTGCGTTTCTCAGATGAAGTTACCGGGAGGATTTTGGACAGGCTTGATGAGCTTGGATTGGCGGAAGATACCTTAGTCATTATCGTTTCAGACCACGGAGAGGAATTCTTCGAGCACGGCAGGATGGAGCATGGCGGGACGATGTACCAGGAAGTTCTCCATGTGCCGCTTATAGTGCGTCTTCCGGGGCGAATACCGGCTGGTGAACGTATCGGCGAGAGCATAAGCCTTATCGATCTCTACCCGACGATACTCGACTTCGGAAGGACATCGGTGGAGCCCCCGATGTATCGCGGTGAAAGCCTGAAGGAAGTAATGCTGAAAGGTGATATGTCTTTCGCCGGACATGGACAGATGAATTTCGCTCCAATCGGAGCAGGTGATGGTTTAGATCCCGATGAGATATCCCCGGATTTCGGCCCCAATTTCGAAGACCTGATAGCAGGGGGATTATCGGAAATGCCTGAGGGACGGGTGATATTTACGGAAGACATGTATCATTTCGATAAGGATCTGAAATCGATCACCATGGGTAAATGGAAATTGATACATTCGCCGAACCGGTTTCATGCTCCATCTTTCCCACGCCATCGGGCCATCGTACCCAGGGAGGGAGAATATGCGACGGGTGATTTTATAGAAGGTGATGAACTCTACAACCTTGATGATGATCCATGTGAGCTGAAAAATATTGTATATGATCATCCGGATATCGCGCGGTATCTTTATTTGCGATTAATGATTATTGATGATTATAACAAGATGGCTGCGACGTTCCGTCGGAGTAAATCGGGTAAGGGAACCGATTTCGGGGCGGGTTTGAAGGGTTTGACCAAGGGGTATGGTTATTGGTAGCAGAATGATAATGCCTGGTTCGAGTCACCTACAAACTTCGAAGACTCGTTTGTAGGCGGCACCCAGAGGTTTGACCAAGGGGTATGGTTATTGGTAGCAGAATGATAATGCCTGGTTCGAGT
>CBDVBS010000537.1:0-2716 GCA_965372275.1 uncultured bacterium
ATTCAAACTTCAGGAGGCTAAGAAACAATGAGAGGCTTATTTTGATTATTCATTGTCGGAGCATTTCTAACGGCAATGCTTATGACCGCTGGATGTTCCGGCAGCAACACCCCTCTTGATCCTGCAATTGATGGTACATCATACATTCAGGAGGGACAAAGCGGGGGAGCGATTATATGGGGGGCCTGGAATGTAATTATCAACACCGAAACGGAAGAAGTGGAAATCACGGAGTTACGTGCAGCCGATGATACTTTGAACGTCCTCGGTTTTCTCGAACCACCCGCCCTGTCGAGTATGAGCATTTCGAACCTGGGTATTCAACCGGCGTTGAATAAAGTCACGGTCGATATTTCACTCACTCATCCCTTCAGCGCGAGTGGAAAGTTCACCGGATTTGATGTCAAGGGCGTCGTTTTCGGGCTCGACCTGCTTAACGCTGACGGCTACACACCGTGGATGAACCCCGGCGACTTCGCGAGCGTGGGTTTCGGATATTCCGATGGTCTGCTCGGTGTTCCCGATTCAACGGCGAATTACGGCAGCTCGGATTGGGGTTACAAATACTTCACGGATGGGCTGGGGATAAACACGAACCTTCCAACATTCTTCTCCAGTAACACCAACTTGAATAACAGGGGTAAATTCAGCGAGGGCTCCATTAATACACGCCATTATGATCTTGATTTTAAGACGCCCTCCAAATTTCTTGTTTTCAATTATGCCGTTGTCGCCAACTACGATTGGCCCACCGGCAGCCCGCCTTACACCCACACCGATTTCCCCATTGCTTCGGCTAACAGCTATGAGGCATTTTGTGTTAACGCATACGTCATCAGCAACAATCTCTGGTACGATCCTGCCACGGCTACCGGCGGTGGTTTCCTCAATATCGATGTCGAAGTATGGGACTGGCAGGGGCTAAGTAATACATCGGTCACGCTTAATATTCCAAATAGCACCCCGGTAACCCAAACAACCAGCACGCCCGGCTCTACCTCCTATTCGGGGATTTTCTCATTCCCAAACCTGACCATGACACCGAATTCGGTCAATCCGTTTGATATTACCATCGCGGCAACCGATAGTTCCGCATCTTTCGGCTCGGCCTGGTTCATGGGTCTGCTGCCCGCAACGAATTCCCAATATGCCACAAGTGTTTACACCGTGATTAAGAAGCATATCAGTGTCGCGGCGGCAGGCAATTACTACAGCACAAAATCGGTCAACGATTTCTTAATGTGGCAATACCCGCACCAGTCAGCAGGGATCAGTTGGGATTTCGTGGATTACTTCAACTTCACGAATCCCGCAACTCATGGCAGGCACGTTATCTCCGTTATTCCGGGGCGTGGGTTTTTAAAGGTCATTGACACCGTCGGATATGGTGTCGGCGGCGCTCCCCCCCAGGGTGGTGGGATAATCTACAATGTCCCCTTGCCGCTTGGTTCTGCTCCTGAAATCCCCTCCCCCTACATAACCGGAGGACTCACATCACCGCCAAATTTACGCCCACCGTGGGAACCAACAAGGTTTGACGGCAACTCGTTCGAGTTTGAAACGCACATATGTTCAGGTAACACCAATCCATATATCTTCTCACCGCCGTGGCCCCCGCAAATGCCGGAATACGCCGTCACCCAGGTCTACCACATACCGCCCGCCGCACCGGGTCCGCCATACATGATGGATGTTGATCCACCTACGATGTTAGGTACTCCGCCCTGGGTAATTGGAATCGATGTCAGCAATGGCTTCTATGATGCCAATACAGCGACCCACGGGTCCGGTTACGGTCTGTTCTTCTTCGATTATGTAACCTGGTTCAATTGCGGCTACTTTGGCGGTCCGCCGGTGTTGTCGCCGGGATTAGCATATGTTTATGAACTCCCGAATCCGGTTGTTCCCGCGGCTATCAGCGGCATTGCACTTCCTACCACGGTTGGTGTTTCAGGTGGTGGAGGACCCGGTGTAATTGATGATTCCTCCGCCTGGGGAGTGTGCGGTTCGTTAGCGGCAGATTCCCAGCCGAGTAATCAGGCCGGTCTAACCTTGGCTAACCCAACGCTGATTTACATCCTTGACACAAATAACGACATCAAAATCTTCGAGGTCGATTTCGCCGCTGGTATGTTCGCAAGTTACGGTGAGTTAACCAAGGGCTTCATGGGGCCCGGTTACATGGCCGCAGATATCGAGATGATCGATACGAATAAACTTGCGGGAACCAACCCCGCAGGCTATGTCCCGGCCACGAACCTGTTGGCCGTCGCGATGGTTGACGGCAACCTTGGGCCTAACCAGGGTGACTGGTGGCTTGATATCTATATTATCAATCCGGGTAATGATACCGCCACCCTCTTCGGATCAACATCTCGAAACACCGGTCAGCCGTTCTTGGCCCTCGACGTTGATGAGACAACCGGCGAAATCTACGTGCTCCACGGTTCGAACTCGACACAGGGCAGCACCGCGATCACAGTTTACAAGTTCGTCTGATACATGTTTTATGAGATTCCCCTCATAACTTAAGTTGAGGGGTCAACCTGAATTCTGCGGGTTCCTGAAGGAACCCGCCTTTTTATTGGACATACCGCCGCACACTTCAGCCTGACATTTCAGAAAATATTCTTTCTTGATGGCACGGTCTGTCCGAGTCTTCGAGGGCTGACCGTGGTCTTTGTTCCAGGTTAGCAGCTACTTTCCGAAGACGGAA
>CBDVBS010000538.1:0-2706 GCA_965372275.1 uncultured bacterium
CCAGGCACTCCCGAGGCTCCCTGTCCTCCCTGCCCCTTGGTTTTCTCCTCTACCGATTCTTCCTGGTTGAGGACGCCTTTAACGGTGCCATCAAGAGGTTTGAATTCCTTCGTCTCACGTTCGATCCTATCGAAATTCAAATCGACACTGATTCCCACGGCGACGTTGCCGGGACCGAATCGTTTCTCCATGATGCTCATGATCTTCGCGTGTTCCTGCGATTCAAACGCGAGTTTCATGGAAAGGCGCTCGGGCAGGGCGGTGACATCATCTTCCCCTATCAATTTCTTGGTTAGCAGGTTGGCATTGGAATCGACGATCGTTATTGCATCGGGATTCAAACCGCCGATTGCGGTGGCAACCAGGTTCTGGATGGCTGCAACCTTGTTCTGGTTGAGTGTGCGGATTCTTCCCGACAGTTTGAGAAACACCGACGCGCTGACCTCTTTTTTATCGCTGATAAAGGGTGATGGGTCAGGTAAATTGAGATGTACTCTTGCGATTTCCACTCCGTCAATCGCCCTGAGTGTACGCTCTAATTCGCCCTGTATTGCCCGTGTTCGGTTAATGTTCTGTGTGAATTCCGTCAAACCGATACCGGATTCGTCGAAAAGTTCAAATCCAACCGGTCCGCTGGGGAGCACTTCGCTCATAGCGAGTTGAATGCGTGTATCGTCACGACGATCGGTCGGCACAAGGACATTCCGTCCGCCATTGCTCAGTTTATACGGGATATTCCTGGTTTGAAGTTCCCCGACTATCGCCCCGCTGTCGGCATCGGTGAGTTCCGCATAGAGCAGTGAGTATTCCGGTTCGCTTACATTTGAGATCCAGAATACCAACGCCCCAATGAATACAACCACGCATACCACGAGTATTACCCTGCGGTCAGCGGGGAGTTCGCGGTAAGTGTCGGCCATTTGCGAGAAAAGGTTTCGATTTTCTTCCATCGGCAGCTAACCCATCCCGTACGCCTTATCAGACAGGCATACGCATAATTTCCTGGTAGGCTTCGATGACCTTGTTACGCATTTCGATGAATAGCCGCATCGTTGTTTCTGCCTTGCCGAAGGCTAACATGACATCGTGGATTTCGACAGGTTCGCCCATCGCGAATGCCATGCCGATATCCTCGGCCGATTTCTCGGCCCTATCCACGGTTGCCATTACATCGGTGAGGAATTCGCTGAAGCGTTTCCCTCCCTCAACGGCATCCGCCGCCGGGTTCTTTTGAATCCGTCCCGGCGGTTCCAACTGGCTTGATGCGGTATCCCCGATTCGTATGTCCATCATCTTATCCTATCCAGCCTTCAGGGTTTCTTAGCGTCCGATGGTGAGCGCCCTTGTGATGAGCTGCTTGCTCGCTTCCATTACCGCCAAGTTGGCTTCGAAAGCGCGGCTCGCTGCAATGAGGTCGGCCATTTCGAGCACCGGGTCGACGTTGGGGTAGAAAACATAACCATCGCCGTCGGCATCGGGATGTGAAGGGTCATAGACCTGCTTCAGCGGAGATTGATCCTCCGCAATACCGAGCACCCTCACTCCACCGCCGCCCAATAATGGCGTACCCGTACCGAGCCTTATCGACTGGTAGTCCCGCGCCTGGAATATCGGTATCTGGCGTCTGAACGGTCCTCCCGACTCGGTGCGGGTGGTGTGAATGTTGGCCAGGTTACCGGCGATCAGGTCCAACCTGAGACGTTGGGCCGTTAATCCCGAAGCGGCTATATCGAGGGTGGAGAAGATACTCATCTAACTATCCTCTCCCCTCGCTCAGCACCATTCTGATATAGGCACCGCGCCTGTTGATCAATTCGGTAAGTGCGGCGTAGTTCAGTGCGTTCTGGGTGAGTTCGGCCATTTCGCGTTCGGGATCGATATTATTCCCGTCGAGACGCATGGTGGTCGAATCGTCGCGGAAGATGTACTTGTATGGGTTGATCGGGCTGAACTTCTCATCCCCAAGGATGCTTTTGGCCTCTTTGAAGTAGTCGTCGAAGTCGAGCCTGAGACCCTTGTAGCCCGGGGTGTCAATGTTGGCGATGTTATCCGCGATTAACCGCTGGTTAAGGGCGGCGACATCGAGTCCGGCTTTTAGTGCCCTGTTGATCGGTGCATCGACAATCGGTATCATCGTCGGGCGCTCCTCCGATGGATTAAACGTAATATATCTATCGGATGGAGCCAAGAAACCTGAAGGTTGTAAATGTGCAACTTTTTCAATTTTTATTTAACAACCGGATGACGTGCCTGTATATCACATCCACCCGAATGTCAGCGACATAAGAAGCTGTTTCCATCACCCGAATATTAACTGCACGATATCAGGTGATATACCGACGCCCCCGAAAACCCTCCATGGTTCTCACGGGTGTCACACACAATTAGCTTTCCAAAATATTCAGCTTATGCCCAAGCCACCTTCATTTGAAGGTATTAATAATATCTAAGATAGATAAAGGGATTTTCCCCATTGGATGTAAGAAATGGGGACAAGAATTCGGGACTGTCATCCTGTCTTCAGGTGACTGTCCCCAATTATGGATCATTATAGCCTGTCCCTTCTGAAACGCCCACATCGAAAAGATAGCTAATGCAACAGACATCAACCTGGTAGCCCCGGGTTGGCCGCATCCTTTCCATTACTAATAAATTGCGGCCTACCCGGGGTAGAAGCCAATTTATTTCATGGATAAGGATGGCTTC
>CBDVBS010000539.1:0-2704 GCA_965372275.1 uncultured bacterium
CCTCCGTTTTCAAATACAGCCTGACCGGAGGGTGACCCTCCGGGTAACCCCTACGTAAGACTTTCCATATCTGATGAAATCAACTTATGGCAAAAGTAGAGTCTAAGGTTCATCAGCATTGTCATTTAAAAACTCCTCGACCATATTCAGCTCATCTTCGCGTGATTGTATAAGCCCATCCAGTTTGGCATGGAACACTGCCCGGAATGCTTTTGAATATGCAGGAGATGGCTCGAAACCCATGTCCTGCAGGTCTTTGCCGTCGATATCCAGCTTTGTGGGTTTCATTTCCCTGAGAAACCGCCTGATGAGTTCCTTGAGTTCTTCGACCGATGCCATCACGAGATACGTGAGGAGCACTTCGACCTGGATATTCTGAAGCCGCTCGAATACTTCACTCGGTTTCGGAAGCATCGCCATCGCGGATATTTCACTCATATGTCCGCGGAATTTGGGGATGTCCCTGATGGTGTCATCATCATTGCCTGCTATCTGGAATTCTCTTGAGAAAGAATCGATTTTCTTTTCAACGAAATCCCACATGAGGATGCTGAGATAAATCTGGTGATTGCGCACGATATAGGGCAGGTCCCAGCGCGCGTACTGCTCAAGTACGGGTACAACGGGGTCGGATTCAGCTTCGAGAACTTGAGGAACTTTGAAATCCGGATGAATTTCATCAAGAAGGCTGTACTTCTCAAGCAATTGCAGCCCGATATGCGGATTATGATCCTTGAGGATAAGCCACAGCTCATCCCTGATACGCTGCCTGGTTATTCTACGAAGCATTTTCCCGGTTAATGCTTCTTTCATAAGGGAGCCGGTATCATCCTCGATCTTAAAGCCGAAACGGGATGCAAACCGTACGGCGCGGAACATCCGCGTCGGGTCGTCGAGGAAGGATTTAGTGTGCAGGACACGAATCACGCCCTCCCGGATATCCTTGCGGCCATCGAACGGGTCGAGAATCCTGCCAAACCGGAAGTGGTTTATACGTATCGCGACCGAGTTGATAGTGAAGTCGCGGCGTTTCATGTCATCATCAATACTGCCGGGCTTGACGATCGGCAATGCCCCGGGCTCCTCATAATATTCCTGCCGCGAACCTGCAACGTCAATGGTGCCGCCTGATTTCAAGTGTATCTTGGCGGTTCCGAATCGCGGGTGGAGATCGACCTTGAGGTTCAATGCTATGCCAAGGGCTTTCGCGAAGACGATGCCGTCGCCGTCCACGACGAGGTCAACATCCTCGCTCGGTGTATCGAGCAGGATATCGCGCACGATCCCGCCCACAAGGAACACCGGAAGTTTCACCTGGTCGGCGACACGTCCGGCGAGTATCAGGATATTCAGGGTCTGCCGTTGCAGCCCCTTGAATACATCCTCCTGCATAAGACTGTCGCCCACCGGGAGTTCTTCCATTTCCTCATCACCGACCGGTTCGATTTGATGTAAAGCGCGGATTATATCCGACCGGGTTACGATGCCCGACGGTTTGCCGCCGAATACTATCGGAATTCGTCCCACGTTATTTCTGACGATGAGCTTCTCCAGTTGGTGAAGCCCTGTTTCTTCACGCGCGACGATTACATCCCGCTTCATGTGTATATCAACACTGTCGTTAACGCGTCCTGAGAGTATTGCCTTGTCCACGTCGCGGCGCGTTATTATTCCCTCTAACCGGCCCTCATCATCTATAATGATCAACCCGGAATGTCCGGAACGGATCATTTCATCGCGGCATTCCTCGATTGATATTCCAGGGATAACGGTATGCACCGGGCTGCTCATGATGTCACGCGCAATGACATACGGGCGCAGTTCCTCCTTGAGGATCGATATCAACTCCTGCAGCACCTTGTGATGGTCGGTGGCATTGAGCATCGCGCTGCCCGCCGACGGGTGGCCACCGCCTCCGAAGTAGCTGAGGATATGAGCGATATTGACCGGCGCTATCCGGCTTCTTCCGACCACATAGACGCGACCCCGTATTTCCACAAGAACGAATATTGCATCGGCATTCTCAAGTTCCTGTATTTTGCTTGTGATGAACGCGATTTCATCGACATATCTTGGAATCGATGCCGTGGCGAAATGTATCCTGATGCCGTTGATGAGAATATCCCTCGTATTCAGGGTCAGCTTCTGCATCAGGACTTTCTGATCGGGGCTCAATTCGTGGCTTATGTAGCGGCGTACAAGCCTGAGATTGGCCCCGGAGGTCATGAGATATTTCACCGCGTCAAGGTCCTCTGCGGTTGTGGACGAAAAGGTAAGGTTCCCAGTGTCTTCATAAATCCCCAGGCAGAGAAGAGTGGCTTCCTCCGGGGTGAGTTCTATATTACGTTTCGCGATTTCCATGACGAGTATGGTGGTGGTGGAGCCGTAACGATAGCAATAACTGAAATCCGCCTTGACTTCGCCTTCTTCGTCGATGTGATGATCGTAGAGGATGACTTCGACGTTTGGGCTTTCGAGAAGGTCCTTTACCAGTCGAAGCCTGCTGAGCTTGGATGTGTCGGTAATAATGATCCGCTCTACCGCGGAGGGTTCGATATGCCGGAAAAGAAGGATGGGTATCATATCGCGATAGAGTGCAAAAAATTCGCGCACCCCGATATCCATTCCACCAAGCATAACCATCCGGGCATCGGGATACAGCTTCGACGCGCCGACCATCGATGCCAGACTGTCGAAGTCGGCC
>CBDVBS010000540.1:0-2701 GCA_965372275.1 uncultured bacterium
TAACGAGGTAGGCATTCGGATCACAGTAGCCTGATGTTTTGTGCCAATCCGCACCGGGGCCCGGGTCAAAATCCCCCGTGCCTTCGAAATAGCCTGTTAAAAAGGAATTGCCTGAATCATCAAGTGCAAAACCATATGCCTGACTGTAATGGGAGGTGGGATAAACCGGAAATGTGCGAGCCCAACCTTGCTTAATCCTGATCTTGTGCAGATCCCACGCTTCAAGAATTCCCAGGTTTGGGTCCGCCATGGTATCCACAACCTTAACGAGAATGTTATATTCCCCGTAACCTGCCCCAAGCGAATTTACGAGCGTTCCTGTGAAAAGATGCCTATCACCACCGGATTCTATGTAGCTCAGTTCCTGGACACCAGTAAATAATTCAGGAGCTTCAATAATTACGCTTTCGATTGTATCGACTCCTTCACGGTCATAAACCTGAACGCCGATTAATGTTGAACTCCCGGGATTCGATCCAAGTTCACGATCAGTCTGGATTTCAATCTGATATGCCTCCGGTGAATTGGCTTCAGGGGGGAACTGCTCAATAGGATCTATTATCGGTTCTATTACCTGGGCCCAGCTTGCATCAATCGCATATCCGAATTGAAGCGCTGCACTTGGAACATAAAGGGTCATGTCCATATATTCATAATTTGATGGCAAAAAAATCCTTCTATTTATGTTCTTCTTGAAGGCTACATAGGGGTTGACTGTTGATGAGAGATACCACCCCATTGCCAGTTCGCCCCTCGTGTATTTCAGTAAATAAGGCAGCATTGAGCCTTCAGGATATTCTACGGGATTAAAGAGCCGCGTATATCCATCAAATGTCAGCATTCTGGGAACACTGTCACCAAGTGCCATTGCAGCTCCTGTTGCCGGGAAGGTGTAATCCGCCTGGCTGATGAAAATCCCTCGCACATCGAATGCTGAGTAATTCAGGTTCTCCGGGTAGGGATGCTTCAGTTTCACCTGGACAAACAGGATGTTCTCAGATACCGCCTCAACATGAGTCAGGGTCAGGTAAGATTTTTTCCACGTTTTTTCGACCGGTCGCACAATATTGACGTGCATTGCGGAAGTGCGGAGAGGGATTATTTCGAATGATTCATGATCCGCATCAACCCTGATATCCCAAAAGCCCAACAGGAAATGATTGGAACCTGAAGCGGTAAGGCTCTGAGCGGGATTCCCGTCCAATGGATTCCCTAAGCCAGCCGGCTCACAAGGATTTCCATTACCACTGTTACAGGATGGTAGTGACAATATTAGAAAAAAGGTTACCCCCAGAATTACCGGACGCATGATTAACACCCCCATATTTACTCTATAATCAACTTACCATGCCGAGCCGGATTATCAAAATATTGAAATACATTATTCATCTTCGACATTGTGCCGCCTGCCAGCCTAGCTTGTAGATGTCTCACATTACGGTGAATCATCCATCGACTAATCCCCCCCCCACCGCCATTTAACACTCAATTTGTCACTTTAGTTATTGAAAAACATCTTGTCCTGCCGATTTCCTCAATTTGTAACTCGTCCTTCCTTTTGATAATCTGGAACATCATCCTTTCACCAAACGGAGGTCGAAAAATGAAAAGAAATCCCCGGAACCACCGAAGTTTCGCAATCGCGTTCTTCGCTTTCCTTCTTGTTGTCATCACTCCCATATTTTCATACGGGAAGCAGAATGACACACCCCAATCCAGCGACGCAACCGGGTCGATATCGGGAGCCGTGGTATGCCCGAGTGGTGATCTGATCGATGGACGGGTCATGCTGCTTGAGGACGGGATATATTTCATGGAAGACTGGAACCTGGGTACGGGGGGCGAATTTACATTTGATGAAATTCCGGCGGGTAATTACGAACTCTTGTTTTACGACGGCGGCGAAATCCCGCTGGGGGATTATTACGAGGTTGAAGTTGAATCCGGCAGGAATACCGAGGTAATTATCACCGTCCCGTTCACTGTTTCAGGGATGCCCTGCGAAGAAAAACTTGAAATGGGAATCAACGGGTACTACGAATTCGTCTACAGTCTGCTGGACGATACGCGGTACACATACACCTTTCTCTCGGAAAGGGGAATGGACTGGGTCGCGATTGAATACGGTGATTGCAAGGCTGAGGAAAACGACCAATTAATAGAAGACGCCCTTCCCGAATATGAGCGGGACATGATCCTGGAATTAAGGGACGCTCTCGAAGATTTCGAGTGTGGTTATTATTCGATCCATTTCTTTATGGGCACCGGTGCGGTTCATTTCGGCATTCGGACCCTTCCCTGGCGTGAGGAATTCATTGGTAGTGTCATTAAAAGTGTTGAAAATCCCGGCAGTGTATCTGTTGATGATATCAATGGAGCCATCAAAATTCTCGACAGGCTTGAATCGACGGTGGATTCAGCGGGTGAACAATACTGGGATGACGAATCCGAAGTATTCTATTACGAAACTATGGATGATTTTTTCGACGCAGCGATGAATCTGAGGGAAATCTCACTTGAACTCCCGGACGATATCCTGGTCATGGTCGCTGAATTTGTCAGCAGTTACGAGGATTGATTTTTCATTCCATATTGCTGTTATACTTGCAGCGTAATTATGGCACCCGAAAACGACTACGGCTACTGGAGCAGGACCGCATCGACCTACGACGACGACAACATTTTTATCATCGGCGACGCG
>CBDVBS010000541.1:0-2693 GCA_965372275.1 uncultured bacterium
CTTACAGGAGCGCTGGCTACCAGCCGGCATGTATTGAATCATCATTTTCTTTTTTGAGACAGCCTCGAAGACAAGGGGTGCCACAAGGAAAGACGCGAAAGAATATTTCTACATGCCAGTGAACTTATAACCCACGCCATGAACGGTGTGAATATATTTCGGATTCTCCGGGTCGTCCCGGAGTTTTTTCCTTAATTTGACGATGTAATTATCAATCGTCCGTGTGGTGGGATAGTAGTCGCCTTCGATTTCCCATAACTCGGCGATCAGATCCTGGCGGCTGATGGCTTCCCCCGGCCTTCTCAGGAAGATACGCATGATTTCGAACTCGCGCTTGGTGAGTTCCATCTGTTCGTCACCGTCGTATCCTTCCATCGCGCGGAAGTCGAAGGTGAATTCATCGAATGTATAACGGTCGGCGGGTTTCTCATCCTCGGTTCGGCGAAGTACCGCCCTTATACGGGCTAACAGCTCCCGAAGGCCGAACGGTTTGGTCAGGTAATCATCCGCGCCGAGTTCGAGGCCCATCACCTTATCGGTCTCCAGGCCCTTGGCGGTCAGGATGATGACGGGTGTCTTATCGCCTTCACCGCGCATCTTTTTCAGGACATCGAGACCCGACATCTTGGGCAGCATCAGGTCGAGCAGCACCAGGTCGGGACATTCCTTCTTCCATTTTTCGAGCCCTTCCTTCCCGTCCATTGCGGTAATGGGCTCGTAATCCTCAAAGCTCAAGTTATGCTCGAGACCGGTGAGCATATCCTGTTCATCCTCGATTATTAATATTCGTGTCATTCGGTCCTCCTGGTTTTATGTGCCGCCCGCATGTTCTCGTTTGAATCGCAGAATGAACTTCGATCCTTCTCCTTCACTGCTCTCCACTTCAACTTTGCCGCCGTGATCCTCGACTATTTTCTTGACCACCGCGAGGCCGATCCCAAGCCCCTTTACATCGTGTAACAGACCGTGCTCGACACGGTAGAACATATCGAATATCTTGTTGACGTCATCGGGCGGGATCCCGATACCCTGGTCGGCAACTTCAATGTACGGGCCGCTGGTATCCTCCCGGACCGTCACTATTATATGTTTCAGGTCCCCGGAATACTTCTGGGCGTTATCAAGCAAATTTATTACCGCCTGTGATATGGACTCTTTATCAAGGGCAAAAGGTTCAATATCACTATCGAGATTTCGTTCGATGGTGAAACCCGAATCCTCGATTTGGCGACCGTAGTCATCTAATACATCCTCAACAACCTGGCCCAGGTCATGGGGCTGGAAGTTGTACTGCTTCTGCCCGCGCTCCATGCGGCTGAAGCTTAACAGGCGGTTGATCATATTGGCCAGCCTGACGGTTTCGCGGGTTATTGTACGATGGAATCCATGACGCTCATCGTCGTCGCGGTAGCGTTTCAATTCAAGCGTCTCGTTGTATAACCTGATCAATCCCAGCGGTGTTTTGAACTCGTGAGAAACATTGGATATAAAATGGCTCTTGGCCTGGCTGAGACGGATTTCGCGCAGGGCAAGCCTGAGGAAAGAATAGAAGCCGATAGCGAAAACAATGATGAGAAGCACAATCAGGCCCAACAGGGTCGCCGGTTTCAGGTCTTTGAGAACTTGAAGTCTCGTATGCCTGTAGCGAATACTCAGGCCGTAACCCGGCAGGAATTCGCCGAGTTCCATAGATGACAGCTCTTCGTCGGCATAATCGATGTGCGTGGCCGAAAGGGGGGTTTTAAACCTGTTCACCACGAACGCGAAATATTTTTCAAGAACCTCACCCTGGAATATATCCGGGCTGGCGAAAATATCCGAGTGCATCAGGTTGGGGAAAAGTTCTTTCTCTAAATATTCGGGATTAGGCACGAATCCGAGTATTGCCTGCGTGTCGTAGATGGAGTCGTAGATGTAAACATAGGGGAGCGCATATTCCTCGCCCTTCAGGGTGATTTTCAGGAAGTGAAGCAGGCTGTCCACCTTTTGCGGGTCGAGTCGCAGGGCAAGTTCATCCTGCAACAAGTCCTTATCGGGACCGGCGGGAAGGGATGTAATCAGCTTTGTGACATCCGAATATTGGAAGACTGTCTGGCTGAGGCCCATCTGTTCAGTGAAGATGAATGTCAGGTCCATTTTGCCAAGTGTGCCGGAACGGCTTCGCTCCCGGATTGTATCGAGCAGCTTGATGCTTTCGGAACGGTAACGGTGCTCGATGCTGTCACGAACAAGTTCAAGACCGTAGGGAACGAATTCATCGGCGAATTCATCGACGAAACGTTTGCTGCCGGCATAGGTGTATAGAACGAGGATACACAGCACGAGGGTGGGCAGAAGGATGCACGCAATGGCAAGCAGTGTCACCCTGTGGGTAAGGCGGTCGAATCGGTCTGTGTTCTTTGAAGAAGCCATCTGCTTCCAACAATTCTCTACCTGTTAAAATCAGTAAGACCCATCTTAGATATAATCCCAAATATCCCCCGATAAATCACGCTGCATGAAGGTTCTTACTCATTTATATAAATATGATAGTGATTATACAGGAAACGTTCATCCGGTGTTGTTCCGGGACACCCCTCTCGACTATCGCCATCTTTTATCCGGGTGCCGGCGTTACTCCATCCGGGTGCCACTCCAGCCGTGTGCCACCGCTACTCAGCGTCTTCGCTGATAGCGGTGCTCTTATCCGGGTG
>CBDVBS010000542.1:0-2692 GCA_965372275.1 uncultured bacterium
TATAGCCCACCCGGCTTCATAAAAGCGATACAACCCTTAAACAAGTGCCATTGGTAGCTGCTATCCTTCTGTCGAACACCTGCCTGTGTTTCGGGAATTTATTCCCGAAATATATAAAACACCTAATCATTTTTAATCCGGTTGATATAATGGTTCTTGTAGAGGGATACGAATATTCTGTCGGAGGAAGACCATGACGAGAGTTTTGCTTTTAACCGCGTTTATTATTGTTGGACTGATTTCGGGAGCCGCCGCCGATTCAATGGGCGTGCTCCAACCGCTTGATGAAGATATCAGCATCACCAGTTGGCACGTGATCGGACCGTTCTTAGGCGGGCCACGGGAGCCTTTGGCGAATCCGCTTGAAAGCGCGTTTTATCCGCTCGATTCATCGGGGATACCAAACCTGAATGCGCGTTATCCATCGACCCTCGAGACCGGGGGTGATGTCGCCTGGACCGAGGTGGAGGTCGATGAGAACGGTAGCCTCAACGTGGCCTTCGAGAATGTCGATTGGGATAAGATAAACGATGAGTGGGGCGTGAGCGGGATATATTACACCGGTGCGGCATATGCCACATTCCGAAGTTCGCAGAAATGCCGCGCCCTTGTGAACGGGCATCGCATCGGGTCGTTCAAGCTCAACGGTGTTCGCTATTCAGGTGACCCGTACGGCCACGGGCTCATCAAGACTCCGGTCATCCTCGAGGAAGGGGAGAATCATGTGATGTTCTTCTTCGGTGGATTCGGCGGAAGCAAGAGCTGCAAATTCTCATTTGAATCACCGACGAGCGAGTTGATGATCCTTGATCGGGACATCCTCCTGCCGGACGTCGTCAAGGGTGAAAGGCTGAGGTCATGGGCCGGGATTCCGGTTGTGAATACCACGAATCAATGGATTGAGAATGCCACGGTGTATATGGAAAGCGGGGATTATCTGATAGCATCCGATGCGATAGTGCCGCCGCTGCCGCCGTTATGCACGGTTAAGGTTCCAATAATATTTGAAGTTACTGAAGAGTTCCCTTCGGATTATGAAGAGGACATACTTGAGATAACAATCAAGACTTTCCCAACGGAAGTGGCATCGGAAGCGACAGCCAATGCAAGGGTGCGTAATCCGGACGATTCGCGGATCATCACATTCAGGAGCGATATGGATAACAGCGTACAGAAATATGCGGTGCGTTATCCAATCGATTACGACCCCGATTCGGAATATGCGTTCATCCTTTCGCTTCACGGGGCAAGTGTGAGATGCGAAGGGCAGGTGAATTCTTACCAGCCGAAGGATTGGGCTTTTGTCGTAGCGGCGACCAACCGACGTCGATTCGGTTTCGACTGGCAGGATTGGGGCAGGGAGGATGCCATCGAGGTTTACAACCAGGTAACCCACAATCACCGGATCGACCTTAACCGCGTCTATCTCGTCGGACATTCCATGGGCGGTCACGGCACCTGGCATGTGGGTACGACACATGCCGATCTGTTCGCCGCGATCTCACCCAGTGCCGGATGGGCGTCGTTCCAGCTCTACATGCCATGGTTCCTTCGACGTGATGAACTTTTCGCCGATCCGGATCTGAAGAGAATTCTTGAATCCTGTCGCAATCCCGACAGAACGGAATTGCTTCTCGAAAATCTACGCAACACTCCCGTATTTGCCGTCCACGGCGCGGATGATGACAATGTCCCGCCAACCCACGCACGTCTGCTGACGGGCCAGTTGGAGCGTATGGGCTATGATGTGGGTTACTGGGAAGTGCCGGGGCAGGGGCATTGGTGGGATGCAAGTCCCGATGTGCCCGGCACTGATTGCGTCGATAGCGAACGGATAATGAATTTCCTTCGGAACAACGAGCGCAACCCGGTTCCGAAGCATGTCAACTTCGTAAGCTATGACCTGGGTAATTCGAATGGCATGTACTGGATCTGGATTGATGAAGAGATAAAACCGATAGGGAAGGTGGCCGTGGATGCGGAATTCATCCCGGGGAGACTCGTGCGATGCACGACTCAGAACGTGAAACGGCTGACGCTTGATTTCTCCCGCTGGGTTGACCAGGCTCAACTGCCCAGCCGGATCGAGATAGATGGACAGATTTTGGAAGTAATGGAAATAGTGGATGGGATAGATGAGCCGTTGAGTTTCATCCCGATGAGCAGGACCGACGGTATATGGCGGATCGGATTTCCATCGACCGTTGGCGTAACGAAGGAACCCGATTTTCGCGGACCGATCAAGCGCGCATTTTTCAATCCCTTCATGATCGTAATCGGCACTATCGGCACGGATGATGAGAATGCCCTGAACCTGGAAATTGCAAGAAACCTTACCCAGCGATGGTGGTACAGGGCGAACGGTTACGCGAGGATCGTGCGGGATGTGGAATTGGATAATTACGATGCAGTGAAGCATAACCTGGTTCTCATCGGGGGTCCCCAGAGCAATTATGTAAGCCAGATCGTTGCTCAGAATGTGCCGATCAAATTGCAGACCAACGGTGTCTGGTTGGGCGATGAATTCATCCCCGGTGAGGATATGGCCGTGAAGTTTGTGTATCCCAAGATGTACTCCAGGGGCCTGATTCTCTGTAACTGGGGCACATCGCTTGAAGGAACCAGGCTTGCAGGTGGTCTGACGTGCCTCTACTCCGGAAGCGGTCTGCCGGATTTCCTGATTTACGACAGG
>CBDVBS010000543.1:0-2692 GCA_965372275.1 uncultured bacterium
ATCGATGGGCATATCACCCAGGTATTCGCCGGGAAATTGCCCGTGCGGGAAAATCACTCCGGGCTTATCTCTATGTACGGTGTGGATGAGCCGACTTGGGCCGGGATGATGGGTACAAATGATATGCCGACCATCATCGATCCGCTCAATGGTTATATTGCCCACGCGAATAATCTTCCCGAATACTGCATCGGAACCGCCTGTGGCAATTTCAAGGCGCCTTATATATTTCGAAGGCTTTGCGAACTGCTTGAAACCGATGAGCCGATAGATATTGAGTATATCCGCGAAATGCAAATGGATGTTTATTCGGAGTTCGCGAAGAAATATGTTGAATACATCATGGGGATTGCACCGGACGTGGATGAACCCGCTGAAAATATTGCATTAGCGTTGGAACTTCTGTCCGCCTGGGATTTTTGCGAGACCGAGGACTCATCGGCGGCAACCCTGTTCCATGAATGGTTCGTGCTGTTCACCGAAGATATTTTCAGGGATGTGATGAATTCCTCGTCGTATGCTTACTACGAGGATTCCACTCACGCCATGGATGGAATTCTTGATTCGCTCCTCCGGGGGGAGGGCAACCCGCTGATATTCCGCGATTTAACCCCCGATGATGCGGCGGAAATTGCAATCAACGCCTTAGGTAAAGCCGTCGCAATGCTGAATGAACGTTATGGTGAAGGCCCGGACGAGTGGCGGTGGGGCCATGTGCATCATACAAAGTTCAAACATCCGAGCGGGGTCGATTTCCTTTTGGGAGGTGGTGAATATCCTGACAGGGGATCGCGTTACACGATCAAGGTGACCGATTTCTTCAACAGTGAGAGGTACATTTCCACGTTCGGCGTAAGTTACCGACAGGTTGTCGAGATGAGGCCGGATGATATTCGCGGGTTGTGGATACTTCCGCCCGGGAACCACGGGTCATCGCTGTCGCCACACTACCGCGACCAGGTTGGTATGTGGCTAAAGGGTGAGTTAGCCCCGATGTGGTTCTACGAAGATGATATCAGGGAGAATTGCGTGCTTGCCGCGATATTCGGGCCTGAGGGGGACGGGCAGGATGAATGAAGTAAGACAGGAAGGCGGCGGCATTGTTGCCGTGACGTGGATCTCAAGTTTAATCAACGGATTCATTGACTTAATCTACCCCCCGACATGCGCACTGTGTGGCAGATCTTCATCGAGTGAAATATGCTCCAAATGCTGGGGCGACCTTATTCCACTAAGCGAACGTGTCTGCTCTAAATGTGGTAACCCGGTTATTAGCGGTGAGCCATGCCCGTTCTGCTTAGCGATGGAATTCCATTTCGACAAAGCTGTCAGCATCTACGCATACGAGGAACCCCTCAGGGATGCGTTACTCAGTTTTAAGTATCACGCCGCGGAGCGTAGAGGCAGGGCATTGGCCGGATTATTCGCAGAAGGTTATGTGGATTCGGCTGTCGCCCGTATGAAATTTGACATAATCGTACCCGTGCCGCTGACGGGTAAGAAGATGCGTCATCGCTCATATAATCAAAGTGAAATCCTTGCATTCGGGATATCGGATGTGTCAGGTATTCCGGTTGTTCCGTATGCGATATTGAAAGTAAAGGATAACCCCAGCCAGACCGGGCTGGACTTGAGCGAGAGGATAGAAAATGTGTCTGATGCTTACAATGTAGCCGACCCATTGCTCGTGCATGGGAAGAAGATACTCCTCGTGGATGACATAATCACCACGGGGGCCACCATCAGCGAATGCGCCAAGGCTCTGAAGGCTGCCGGTGCCGGCAGGGTGATAGCAATAAGTTTGGCAAGGGGCCTTTTCAGGAACTAAGACAAATCCCACCAAACAAGTATTTATACATGTATTAAATAATCGGGTACCGCACCTTTCAAGGTGCGCTACCCGATTGCAATGAATACTTGTTTACCGGGATTGGTCTAAGGGGCCACCGCAGATGAAATTCAGGATAGTCAGTATTGACCTTTGAGATACTCTGTTTTGATGGCACGGTCTGTGAGTCTTCGATCTGACCGTGGTCTTGGTGCATAATCCTGAATAATCCACGGTCAGTCCTCGAAGACTTGGACAGACCGTGCCATCAAGAACGAATGATTTCTGCAATGTAAGGGTGAAGTGTGCGGAACCCATTTGATGGAAAGAATACAATGTAAATGAGATTAGTCTAACAATCTTTTGTCGATTCGTTCATTTCCACTTGACAAATGAACCCTCGTGCCGTATTTTGAACCACTATTCATATAGGTGAATACTCGTTCAATGAGCAAGTCGCGTAAAGAAATGGAACATCGGCAAAGACGTAAGTACATTCTCGAATGTGCCGAGAAGCTCTTTGCCGAAAAGGGATTCGACGGGGTCACGGTGGCCGATATCGCGAAAGCCAGTGAGTTTTCGGTCGGATCGATTTATCTGTTTTTCGAGAAAAAGGAATCCCTTGTTCGGGAACTTCTGCTCGACAGGTTGAAGGAAATATCAGTTACAATCAGCACTGAGATTAAGAAGAAAATCCCGGCTAAAGAGAAGTTGAAAAATACTGTTAACGGGCTTGTTGATATGTTCATTGAGCATCTGGCTTTTTTTAAGATATATGTAAAAGAAGTCATGGGAGCGGAGTGGTTTCACCCACCCGGTGATCTTGGGCGGGAATTGAACCGTTTTATTAAATCGAATTTTATA
>CBDVBS010000544.1:0-2677 GCA_965372275.1 uncultured bacterium
TGCCCAACGCCTGCACTACTGAGGCCTGTCCCATTTTTTCGGCACATCCTTATTTATTCAACAGCCCCGGGGGTGCCCGCGATCCCATGGCGATGCAATTTTGAGACAGCCTCTCTTATATAGGAGTGGTCCTAATCTGGCATAGAGTTTCTGACATTCTTCGAAGTACGCCGGTAATTACCGCATCAAAAGAATTAGTGAAAGATGGAGGTTGAACAAAATGCGATATTCCTTCTTGCTCATAATTACATTAGCCATTGCAGCCGTATTCGGTTGCTCAAGCAATGGGAATATTCCCGTTATACCTGTGGAATCCGCTCAACATAATGCGGAATCCACCAACAACCATATGCTCTGGGGGTTGTATCAATTCACCGCCGACCCTGTCGGGCAAACATTGGATGTCACCCCTTTAAGGATGGCGGATTTGCACCTGAACGCTTTACCGTTCCTCGAACCCCCGGCGAAACTTTACCTGACGCTTGAAGCCATCGAATTCAACGGTAATATCATTGATGCTGACATCGGGCTGAGACATCCGTTCCTTGGACTGACCAAATATACCGGTTTCGATGTAGCCGGTATCCTCATCACAAACGGTTCCATCACAGGTTTTGATAACCCGGATATCAGAATAGCCGGGGCTGGTGATACGCGCCTTCTTAATCCGGATGGCGCGGCCCGTTGGTGGAATCCGACCGAGTTTCCTGATGATGGAACCATATTCGGCTACACTGACGGCATGCTCGGGGCACCCGATTCCTTCGCGGATTACAACTGCACGGTAAATGGTTATAAATATTTCTGCGATGAACTGACGGATCCCGATGCGCCTTTAAGCGATGTCAACCCGCTCGGACGCGGTGTGTTCAGTGCCGGTCAGAAGAATGTCAGGCATTACAAAATCGAACTCGGCACGGATGGACTTGTATTCAATTACGCCATCGACGCAAGCTGGAAATTCCCTTCAGGCAGCTCCCCATATACAGCACCTGATGATTTTCCCGAGGAAGCCAACCGCCCGGAAGCCTGGTGGATTGATGTCGAAATTACGGGAAATACACTCTGGAACGACGGCGTCAGTTCCGGTGGCGGTCTGTCGATGCAAATTGATGTATATGACTGGTACAACGTTGAGATGAACCTTGTATCGGTCGAAAGCCCCGGCAATTTCACCGGCGAATTCGACCTGGTGCCAACGGGTGGGGGAGAGGGATATTCGACATATGAAATCGAGATCACTTCAGCAACACCGGCTTTCGGTGAGATTGCAGTCCTGATTGCCGCCGAGAGTGAGAATGAGGATTACGCCGGGTTCATTCCCGGTGAAAATACAACGGCATATCAGCTTGTACTGCTGGAAGTTGTCGAAGACCCGGGTGCTGTCCTCGAAGCAATTGCGACCGCCGAGATCGAGCCATACTTCGACGGCTTTGGACCGGAAGGAACCACTGATGACCCTGTCCCGACCGAATGGTATCTTACGCTCGATGCCACTGCATCTACTGGCGCAATCACTCAGTATCTCTGGGAAATGAACGGTGATGATCTGTTCGATGATGCATCCGGCATGGTCGTCTCCGCCGGATTCCCTGACACCGGAACTCATGTCATCAAGCTGAAAGTCGTCGCCGGTCCCGGCGTTGAGGATATCTTCGAACTTCCCGGCTCGTATGAAGTTGTCACTGGAACATATGTCTGGGATGCATTCAGCGGTACATCCGATGGATCACGGGATAATCCCTGGACCGACATCCCGGACGCACTCACCGATGTCGGCACCGACGGATATATTCTCGTACGCGGTGATGACGGCGCCGGAGGGCAGTGTGTCTATGATGATGATTTACTGTTGAACGCGGTGAATGATGGAACACAGATACAGGGATATTACGGCGACTATGACACCGATGAACCGCCGAATCAGACCGGCTGGTTGAAGGTAGAGAACGCCGAAATCACATTTGACGGATTCGAAGTCACCGGGCCATCACTCAATGGCACATACACATACAGCCACTCCTGCAAAATTGGCGCGCAGTATGAGAGCGATGTAATTTTCAGGCATCTCTACATTCACGATCTCAACCAGACGGCTGGCGGTTGTCCTAAGGCGGTTGGAGCATATGACGGTGCCCAGGTTTGGGTTGAGAATATGCTTCAATTCCAGATCAACGCCAGTCATATCTGCAACCAGGCCGGATACCATGATTCCCAGATGGATTTCGTTAACTGCACCCTCGATCAGTTGCAGACCGCCCATACACACGGTGGCGGTTACTATGATAACGGCATTGCCACATTCAATGTAAACAGTTGCATCTGGACCGATATTGGCCCGGGAGGATTCTGCTATATCTGGAACGCGGACAGCGTTATCTACAACTGCGCATGTGATACTCCAACTCCGCCGGACGGTTCCGGCAATTATTACTCAGGTGTGATCCCCGGTCCCGGATGTATCACTCTTGACCCGGATTATATCGACCCGTTTTCCGATCATCATCTCGATACCGGCTCCCCGTGCATTGACACAGGCGACCCGGCTATCACCGACTACGACGACTTTCTTTCCGACATGGGCTGCAACGGCGGTCCCTATGGTGACTGGGATTTTGAGAATTAGTTTTGTTTCCGATGTTTCGGGACAAGGTGTCCCGAAACATCGAAACCATGA
>CBDVBS010000545.1:0-2668 GCA_965372275.1 uncultured bacterium
CTACTATGAACGCTCTGACTCCTGCCCGGACGGTTCTTCGACGCTATGCGTATGAACTCCGTCCCGGTTCCGGGCAGGTCTCCCTGCTTAACGTGCAAGGCCTTTACGACCATTCCGCCTCCAAGCACCCCACGCACCCCCGATGTCGCTTTAGCACGCTACCCATCAGCGCATCGGACGATTTCCAGGCTTCGCCGTTCCTCCGCGGGCTCGCCGGTACGTCAGGCCGAATCGAGTTCGTTATCCTGCGGACTGGTCGTTCACCTCCTGTTGCTTCCCACCCCGCCTCGCGGCGACGCAGTTACAGTCGATTACAGGCCGGAGAGCGTATGCCTCAAGGGGACTTCCACCCCTCCGACCTCGCACGCTCACAGGCGCACGGAGGGCGAGCCGTCGGGTCGCCCCTACGGTAACACTCTCCTTATCAGAAGAAGCTAATTAATGGCGAAGGTCGAGATATTACCCGCATGGGCACAAATTTCGTCCGGGGTTACCAAGGGTTGTTTAGTGTGATATAATCCCAACGCCCATCGGGAAGGTTTCACCACCTAAAGGGCTCACAGAAGCAAAAAGCGTTATGTGAAATAATTCACTCAAGCGAGGTATAACCGTGGTAAACATCGACGACCTTCACTTCAATATCAATAAAAAAGGCCTGACCGACGAACAGAAACTCGAAATAACCGATCAGACCATGCGGTGGCTACACGATCATGTCAACCCGGCACTCACAAAATGGCGCAAGTCCGGTGACACGAGTAACATCGAATGGGGCGGCCATGAAGTTAACCTGAAAGATATCATGGGGAATGAATTCATCGACTGCCTCGGCGGTTACGGTGTATTCAACTTCGGTCATCTACATCCGAAAATCGTCCAGGCCGCTAAGAACCAGCTCGACTATATGGGCATCAGCAGCCAGGAACTGTTGAATCCCGACCAGGCGCGCCTCGCCAAATTACTGGCTGATGTTGCACCCGGCGATTTGCAATATTCATTCTTCTCAAATTCGGGTGCCGAATCGATCGAAGCCGCCATCAAGCTCGCGTTCCTCTACACCGGGAAGCACGAGATCATCGCGATGGAGATGGCATACCACGGTAAAACCCTCGGCGCTCTTTCGGCCACCCAACGTAAACTTTACCGCGAACCATACGAACCTTTAGTCCCCGGATTCAGCGCCGTGGCATGGAATGATGCCTCCGCAATCGAAGCGGCGATCACCGATAAAACCGCCGCGGTTATCCTCGAACCGATCCAGGGCGAAGCGGGTATCCGCGTGCCGGATGATGATTTCCTTCCGGCAGTCCGGGAAATCACAAAGAAGAAAGGCGTGCTCCTGATCTTCGACGAAATCCAATCGGGAATGGGCAGGAGCGGCAAATTCCTCGCCTGTGAGAACTGGAATGTCGTCCCGGATATCGTCTGCCTCGCCAAGGCACTCGGTGGAGGATTGATGCCGATCGGCGCGACGATGGGCACGGCGGAAGTATGGAAATGTCTCGAGCCCAACCCGTTTATTCACTCAAACACATTCGGCGGCAACCCCTTGTGTAGCGTTGTAGCAATCGCCGCTATCGAGGTTCTCCTGAAGGAAGGCCTGATGGAGAATGCGTCGCGCATGGGCAAATATTTCCTCGACGGTTTTAAAGCCCTCAAAGCCAAACACGATAATTTCATAAAGGATGCCCGCGGCCTTGGCCTGATGATCGGCCTTGAAATGCTGGAACGTGAACCTGCCGTCAAAACCGCCCAGGTATTGTTCGATAAGGGCATACTGACGGCACACACGATGAACAACCCGAATGTGATTCGCATCGAGCCGCCCCTGATGATCAGCCAGAAGCAGATCGATGAAGTGATCAGACGTTTCGATGATATCCTGAGCGCACTATAGGGCATTCCGCGGATTGTGGCGCAAATGCCGGTTTTTTAGGGTACAATTATTGATAGTCTATTCGAGAAGGAGCTGATTGAAATGAGGTATCTGTTACCGTTTTCCGTTGTGATCATCATCTGCGCGATTATTGGCGCGGGTTGCATCAGCCGGGCCCCCACGGATGAGCCCGTGAGACTGGCAATGGACACCCTTCTTCAAACGGATGAATTCACCCAGGAAGAACGTGACGCGGTAAAATCGATCAGCGTCCATAACAACATCGCCACAGTATGGTTTCATAAGGACTTCACCGATGATGGAACGAAGATATCGGAAATATCGAAACACGTGGCTTCCAAATTCGCCGAGGAATTCTGGCAGGTTGCCAAGGAGTATAAATACAGGGAGCCAAGGTATGTTGTCTATATCTACATGAAGATCACCGACAAAGATGAGACGGTGAAGGCTAACCCTTGTGATGCATGGTGGGACCTGAGCAAGAATAAAATAGTCATCGAAGAGCACGGACTCGGCGGAGACATCGGGATAAGATAACCAGGGAGTTGAAACTTAAAACCGCCGGAAGGCGGTTTTTTTGTGCCTTAAACCGATTTCCCCCAGAGCCTCTGATACCAAATATCACCATAAATAAAATCCAGGATATCCTGCACGGAAATTTGAGATAGTACAATCCTGATGGCACGGTCTGTGAGTCTTCGAGCTGACCGTGGGACCGTAAAAGGAATAGCTGGCCGGGACTATCACTATAAGGTTGAACAAAAGGATAGC
>CBDVBS010000546.1:0-2660 GCA_965372275.1 uncultured bacterium
TTGCCATGTGCGCGCATCATCGGTCGCAGAGCGACCTATAGATACGCGCTACCCATTAGTCACGCGCTATAAGAATTGGGATTTATTTCCCGGCATCAGAATACCTGTTTGGTGTGATTGGTATCAGTTGGAAAAATGGAAATACCCAACGGAAAAGCCCCCCATTGCGGGGGGGGGCTTGAGTTTCAGTTACCCAATGGTTGTTAAACACTATATCCTAAAAGTTCATTCAAGATTACTGATGCAATTACCAACGTCCGTATTAATTACCAAGATCGTACGTATTCAGCCATCTGATGGTGCCGTTACCGGTTATCAGCCCGGAAGCCGCGTTCCAGTTATCCGGGTACGCTGCTGCATTGATTGCTGTTATTGCGGCTAACTCCAACCCATCATCAGAAATCCACCTGTAACTCACTGTCTGGCCTAAAGTTGTGAAAAATTCCTGCTCAACGTCTCTCTGGACGACCTTCAACAGCAACGCATTGTAACTGTCAACTTCGCCGTTAACTTCGCATATAACCGTACCCTGTCCCATCCCGTAGGTCCATACTTCGGTGAATATAGGCACGCTCAGCGCGGTCCAGTCGAATGAGTCATACTGGTAGGTGTACTTGTCAATCGGCCACTCCATTACGTTCCATGGAACGAAGATCACATCACCATACATTCCCGGCGTCACATCGATGATTCCATAATTGTATTGCAACCCGTCGTCAGGAGGACTCGTGTAGCTCCTGCTGAATGCGCCAACGGCTTCGGTAAGCGATCCGCTCAGGGAAGATGGTCCAGACTGTAAAATGTAATACTGCAGTGAGGGCCAGTTGGAATTGTGGCTTGAGTAGGTGGGATCGTTCTTATCAAGAATATCCTGGGAGAATGTGTTGTTGGGCAGTAGGTCGGTGAAATTCCATGGGCCGTCGAAATCGAGGTAGTTGATGATGCTCGTGCCGCCGACATCACCGAACAATGCCCGGAAGTCGTACTCGGCACCGATGGGATTCATCGCTTCCTCTTCGGCAAGGTGAACCACAACGTCCGGCAACGGGCTAACAATGATCTGGAATATCGGATCCAGTTCATCCTCAAGTCCCTTGGAATCAATGACTTTGTGACGGATGTTAATTGTGCCGGGGCTGTAATACTGATGTATAACAGTCAGGCCGACCTCTTCATAACCGTCCGTTCCCGTTCCCGGGTCGCCGTCGAGGTCCCATAGATATCCATCATTCTCGATCGGACCATTTCCGTCGGGGTCGGTTGCATCCGAATTGAATATAACCAGTTCTCCGGAGGTAATGTCATAATTATCGGCATGCCCCGCCGCAACAGGCGGGCCGTTCACTTCGACGAAAAGCGGTACATCCAATTCATCTTCGCAGTTTGCCAGGTCGGTAACGCGGTGATAGACATAGAAGTCGCCGCCCTCGGTGTAGGTGTAATACACTTCCTTGCTGTCGGGGTCGTAAACCGGGTCGTAGGGCTCGGCTTCGCCCGTGAAATCCCATT
Source organism: uncultured bacterium (assembly GCA_965372275.1). Classification (GTDB taxonomy): domain Bacteria; phylum JAJVIF01; class JAJVIF01; order JAPKYR01; family CAZSPL01; genus CBDVBS01. Next base: position 1,510 of record CBDVBS010000546.1, read on the forward strand.
CGTAATAGGCCAGATCGCCGAACCCATCCGGGTCGGTTGAAATATCCGTGAATTTTATCTGGACTTCAACATTCGGTGTATAGTCGTCGGCTTTTGCTTTGGAAACCGGGTAATGACCCACGCAGGGGTCGCCGGTAACGTGAATGGTGATTTTTTCATCGAGAACATCCGTTGCGGACAAGGCGTCCCAGACTTTCAGATCGACATCGAAATCGCCCGCGTCAAGGTATTCCCATGAAACGACACTGAGATCCGCCCCCACCTCGTCATCGTAATCGCCATCACCGTCGAGATCCCACTCATAGAGGAATATGCCGACACCATCGGGATCGTAGGATGCTGTGCCGTCGAAATTGACCGTCTCGCCCTGGAGGATGTCGGTCTCATCCGCTTCCGCAATGGCAATGGGATCCTGGTTGGGAAGACCTTCTTCAACCGTTACCTCGACGATCTCATACGCGGTCAGGTCGAGATAATCGGGAGCGCCGGCATTGGCGGTGTCCTCGACCGCGATCAGCATATCGTAAGTGCCTTCGGCGGCGCCGAGGGCATTTGAGATCTCGGCATTATAGACAACATAGTCTGAACTCATACTGTCGAATGAAGCTTCAACCAATGATCCGAAGAGATCGGGTGCTTCAAGTTTGACCGAGTCGATGGTCGCAAAACCCTGCCAGTCATAGACCCATATCTCGACATCGGCGCTACCCCCGTCGCTGAACAGACCATCATCGACTGTAACCGAAATATCGTATGCCTCCGGGCTGTTCGCGTTGAGGCCGAAATCGTCCGGGATATTCTCGACCGGCTGAGTTTGCGGCGGTGCCCAGTTTGCATCGACCGCGTAACCGAATACGAATGCGCCGTTGGGCGGGTCAACGCGGTATGTCCGCTGCAATACATCACCGGCGAGGAAGAAATTCCTGTTGTCGCTGGTGTAGAAATTCTTATATGCGTTCAGCGTTCCATTGGGAGCCTGGGGGCTCGACATGGAACCCTTCGAATAGCCCTGGAATCCGCCTGTGCCTGAGCCCTGGGTAGCCACGTGATAGAGGTGCGTGTAGCCGTCCGGATTTACGATTTCAGCATCCCCGGTGTCGCGGATGGAATATTTCAGATTATTGATGGGGAATGTGCCGCTTGCATTGAAA
>CBDVBS010000547.1:0-2658 GCA_965372275.1 uncultured bacterium
CCCTGATGTTTCAACACTGACAAGCAATTTCCATTCTTTGAAAGAATCAGCCTCATCGTCCAGCTTGTCAGTGGCACCCGATTATCATTTCACCGCTATCAGCGAAGACGCTGAGTAGCGGTGGCACCCGAAACGATTTATAATGCAGGCGGGACGCCTGCGCTACAACGCTCGGGACGCCTGCGCTACAACACCCGGGACGCCTGCGGTACAACACCCGGGTGTCACGCCCACAGCCTTCTCAGGCTTTGGGCGTGGTTTTCATATCATCCACCACACTTCCGGGTGGCACTGACAAGCAATTTCCATTCTTTGAAAGATTCAGCCTCATCGTCCAGCTTGTCAGTGTTCTACAAGAATTTACTTCAACATCCAGGCCGAGATGACCATGCGCATGATTTCAGAAGTGCCCTCGTAAATCTGGCAGATGCGGGCGTCGCGGTAGTGCCGCTCGATCGGGTAATCCTTTGTATAACCGTACCCGCCATGAATCTGGAGGGATTTATCGGCGCAGAATGATGCGGCTTCCGACGTCTTGAGCTTTGCCATCGCGGCTTCGCGGCTGTAGCGCATCTTCTGGTCCTTCATCCACGCGGCCAGAAGTGTGAGCAGTCTCGCCGATTCATATTCAACGGTCATATCGGCGATCATCCACTGGATGGCCTGGTTGGCGGCGATCGGTTTGTTGAACTGGACGCGTTCCTTGGAATAGGAGATTGCCTCATCGATGGACACCTTGGCGATACCGAGCGCCTGGCTGGCGATGCCGATGCGTCCGCCGTCGAGGGTCGCCATGCACACCTTGAATCCGCCGTTGGGTTCGCCGAGGGTGTTGTCTTTCGAGATTTTGCAGTCTTCGAATATCAACTCGGTGGTGGACGAGCCGCATATGCCGAGCTTGTCTTCGATCTTGCCGATCTCCAGGCCGGGCGTATCCTTCTCGACGATGAGGGTGGTCAGTCCCTTATTGCCCTTCTCCTTGTCGGAAACGCCGAGGAAGATGAGGAAGTCGGCTTCGGCGCCGTTGGTGCAGAAATTCTTGGTGCCGTTTACAAGCCAGTGGTCGCCCTTGTCTTCCATGGTGGTCTTGATATGCCCGGGGTCGCTTCCGGCACCGGATTCGGTCATTGTAAGGGCGCCGAGTTTTTGACCGCTTGCCATCGGTACGAGGAATTTCTGTTTCTGTTCCTCGGTACCGAAGTTCAACACCGGGTCACAGGCTAAGGAATTATTGACCGATACGATAACCCCGCAGGAAGCACATGCCTTGCTGATTTCTTCCATCACGAGGACGTATGTCACATTATCCATGGCCGACCCGCCGTACTCTTCAGGCACGGCGATGCCCATGAATCCCATCTCGCCCATCTGCTTGACGATATCCGCGGGGTATTCATGATTTTTGTCAATATCCTCGGCACGTGGCTTTATGGTTTTCTCCGCGAATTCTTTCGCGGTATCGCGCACTATCTGCTGCTCTTCATTGAGTGAGAAATCCATTGTTTACTCCCTTCGGTTATTGTATTTCATTTAACAAGCCCTCAGGTGAGACATCCCTTATCGGGCCTCACCTTGCATCAGGTTTCTTATAGCCATTCAAACTCGAAGTGCTTCTTGTCCCCCTTGCGAATCTTGCCGTAGCGGTAGCTCGGTTCGTGGGTGAATATCGAGATGTAATCATTCTCGATAACCCATGGGATGAGTCTCTGTTTGGCTTCCAGTGTTTCAAGGGGCCATAGATCGTAACCCATTATAAACGGATAATCGGTGTGTGCCGAGGTTGGAATAAGATCGGCCCAGAAAATTGCTCCGTCACCGCCGGATTCGAGGAACAGCACCTGGTGTCCCTTTGTATGCCCGCCGGTAACTTCGCATCTTATACCGGCGGTTATCTCCACGTCGCCGTCGATCAACCTGAGCTGACCGGATTTCTCAACCGGGTCGAACAGGTGGGGGATATAACTTGCCTTTACCCTTGCGGGCGGGTCATGGGCGAATTCCCATTCGGTCTTCTGGTAGATATACTCGGCGTTTTCGAATGTAGGCACGAATTCACCGGCTTCATTCCGGTGCGTGCTGTGGCCGATATGATCGAAATGCATATGACTCAGGATTATCTTGTTGATGTCGCCGGTGGTCAAGCCGGTCTGTTCGAGGCATTTCAGCATATGGTTTTTATGCTCGAGGCAGTAGATTTCACGCAATTTCTCGTCGAATGTATCTCCCGCCCCGGCTTCGATGATGATATTTTCCTTCGGGGACTGGATGAGTACCGAGATAAGTCCGAGGGTGATGCGGTTCTTTGTGTCGCACGCTGTACGTTTTTCCCATATGGTTTTCGGTATGACGCCGAACATTGCCCCGCCATCGAGGCGGAAGATACCGTCCGTGAGGAGTGTTATTTTCAGGTCGCCAACATTGAATTTCTTAAGTTCGGTCATAAAAACCACCTTCGGATAACCCATGCATCGGGTAGTGAAGTATAGGAAACCGCTATAGGCGGTGTCAAGGATTAGATTCTGAGATTGTGAAAAGAATCGCGAGATGATTGGGGACGGTCCTCCCATTTGGCGATTTTCAGGACCGTCCCCATTGTTGCAGATATTGGGGACAGTCCTCAATGGCGCATTTTTAAGCTTTCAACACTGCTCTGGCAGC
>CBDVBS010000548.1:0-2656 GCA_965372275.1 uncultured bacterium
CGGTATCATCCGACAAACTTGTTAGAGAGCATGAAAATACATGGGGGGAAGAACATACAAGAATTCTCGCCGTGAATGTTCCGGATAATTACTTAGGGGCGTATGTTTTTCGATGGGGTTTGCCGGAGATGCTTCATATGCGTCACGACGAGTTGAACGAAGTGGAGATTGATATCCTGCATGAGTATGTGAACGAGGCGGAGACGTTCAAACAGATCGGTATCGCATCGGACGAAGGCGTCATCGTATGGGCATTCGATTTTAGAACAGGCGAATTCTCCGAGTTTGAGATTGACAAATGATGAAGGGTATTTCATACAACCGGCTGACGCCTCTCGCGATTATCACCGCATGCATCGCGGGGTATTACATCACGCTCAACTCCGGATTCCTCGCCGATGATTTCGTCATCATGTACAACATCAACAAGGGGCTGATAGTCGAAATGGGCACCGGCGGGGCGTTCTTCCGGCCATTGGTATGGGCGACATTCTCCCTGAACTGGTTCATGTTCAACCACGAGCCGATCGGATTTCACATGTTCAACTTAGCCCTTCACATCATCACCGCGCTCGGCGTCGCCGCATGCGCATCGCTGCTGTTCAGGAACAACGCGGCAGGACTTCTCGCCGGACTCATATTCGCGCTACACCCGGCGCATCCCGAGGCGGTGGTCTGGATTGCCGGACGATATGATGTAATGACCGGCGCATTGCTTGCCTGGTCGCTCTATTTCCACCTTCAATTACGTGTAGCGGATGTTATGAAACACCCGTTGATACGACTGATATCACTCACCCTTTTCATCCTTGCGTGTTTGTCAAAAGAGGTGGCTTTCGTTTTTCCTTTTGCCGTAATATTGATCGACCTTATCCCTTCGGGGAGTAAGATCGGGAAGGCGGTTTTACGGGCCATACCGTTTTTTGTCGTTGCGGTGATCGTATTCATCCTGCGATGGATAATGGTCGGCGGGATAGGCGGCGGGGAATATATCCCCACTGAAACATCCGGCGTTATTTCATCAGGCATTTTGTACCAGGCATTCGTCCAACCGTTTTATATGTTGATATTCCCGATGAATCGTCCATTGTTCGAACCATTCAGCACATTGGGTATCGTGACGGTTTGCATAGTGCTGGTGCTGCCTTTCGTGTTCCTGTTCATCGGCTCCAGATGGCGTATGGCGCTTATGTGCGCATTGTCAATAATCATCTGCGCGCTGCCCACTGCATATGTAGGCCTCGATGAATCGACACTGCGTAACACACGATTCCTGTACATCCCATCAATGTTCTTCTCAATACTCATTGCCGGATTACTTGCACGCAATAAATGGTCAGTTAACATGAAGAAGGTGGCGGGTACAACCGTAGCTGCATATTTGCTTGTGATCTTCCTCTGTCTCCAGCAGAACAATTTCCCCTGGTACGATGCAGGACGGATCGTCCGGGATGCAGCCATATCAACTGATGAAATCGTCGAATCCCACGAGGGTGAATGGGGTGTGACCCGGCATGAGATCCTCGTCGTGGACATTCCTAAGACCAACCTGGGCGCGCTTGCGTTCGACTGGGGTTTCCCTGAGATGCTGATACTGCGTCACGGGGATGCATTCGAAAATGTGGAAATTGAAATCATCCACAGCGGCGTGCATTCCCCCGGGAATATCTTGAAGATCGAGGATGCCCGGGCAGAGGGCTCAAATGTGTGGTTCTTCAACGAGGAGGAAAGAGTGTTCGTTGAAGGATTTTCGGAATGACCTTATACGGATGAAGGGGAGTCTTCGTAAATCAGTTGCAGTGAAGGTAGCTGCTATCTTCCCGTCCTCGGAAAGTAGCTGCTATCCTGATGATTAGCTGTTTGTCTGTTGGGGTTTTCATAGGACCACCCTTCTGAAGACAGAAAGGTGCCACCCGGATTAGAGAAGACAAGAAGTTATTCATCAACCCTGTTGATGCAGCAGATGAACTCCAACGTGGTGTCGCCGGTATTCTCGAAGCCATGCACCACGCCGCCGGGAACGAGGGCATAGCATCCTTCGGAAACCTCTATCTCTTCACCTTCGACGGTGCATTTGCCTTTCCCCTTGATGATGAATACCTGGTGTTCGTACGGATGATCGTGAAGGCCGATCGTGCCGCCCACTTCCATCACAACGTGGCGCATATAGAAAAACTCCGCCGAGTTCTTATCGGTAAGCCATCGAAGTCCGGCACCTTGGGTTCCTTTGACCTGCGGGGCGGGCTTCAATTCTATGTCGAGATAGTGTCCGTAATGCATGTAAATCCTCCGTGCAAAATAGTGTATTCATGCCAGCTGAAAGGAGCTGTTGAATAAGTAAGGATGTGCCGAAAAAATGGGACAGGCCTCAGTAGTGAAAGCGTTGGGCAACAGGTATAGTGCGCTGTTCGAAAGTGACGTTCTCCATTTCCAAAGGCCAGTCCCTATTTTTCGGCTTTATCAACAGCCCCTGAAAGCCAGCGCTCCAATAAGAGGTGATATTCATTAATAAATATAGTAACCCACGAATCCCATTTCGTGGGCTACATCCTAATTCCTGCTTATGTAATACAGATCCGGGTCGAGCATCCATTCGTTATCGAAGAAACCCATCGCCTTCACACCGGCATAACCCTTCAACCTGACATCCCTGTCG
>CBDVBS010000549.1:0-2628 GCA_965372275.1 uncultured bacterium
ATCGAGGATCCGGCGATGGGGTGGCATCATGTCGGCTGGTTGGTGCTTTTATGGCCATTTGCATTTATCACCGTCCTCCGAAGGAAACGCGAGTTGATCGGCATTTACGCTATGACCGGGGTCGCCGCATTATCGTGGCCCGCTCTCCATGGAATTATTTACCTCAGGCACTTGTCACCCCTTTTGCCGATGATGTATCTCCTGTCTATTGTGCTCATCACCGACTTGATCACCGGCAGGCGATTTCCAAAATGGATACCGACAATCCTCGCGGGAGTAGTATTCCTTTCCGCCATGGCGCACCTTGTCGGTCCGACAACTGTTCGCGGCATTGACCAGCTTCCATTTACCGAATGGGAGCGACAGAGATTCATGGAGGTGAATGTCGATGCCTGGCCGATGATACGCGAACTGAATCACCTCGATCCGCCACCGGTCGTTTATTTCCTGTATGGCGAGAATGAATTTCACTATTGCGAATTCCCGGTGTATGCGAATTGGCGCGGACCGTACGGCTTTGACAAATTCGCCGAACATGCGACTTCCGGGAAGGAATTAGCCCGATGGTTGGAGGAGATCGGCGTTGATGTGCTGCTTATCAACGAGCAGCGCCTTGACCTCTTTGGATATGAGTTTTTCGACGTGATGGAAGAAATGGCATTCCTGCAGGTTTATAAACCGGTACTTCTTTCATATCACGGCGCATCAGTGCTTGTACACCGTAGCAGGCATTATGATTTGCACATCGAAAGCGGTTTTGACGAGTAATTAAACCTGCCCTTGATTCCCTCTCTCCACAGATTTATCCCCGGCAAAGGATTGCCGGGCTACATCTTTTAAGTATGCGGAAGGCGGAATCTGCCATATTCATAAAATCCAAGATATCCTTCTTCCTTGGCTTTGGGATGTTCGCTGTAGTATGTGCGTGAATGTTCAGCCCTGTAAGCTTCCTCAGTGCAGTACAACGATATCCTGATGTATCCGTCTATTCGGGCAATTTCTTCGGTGAATCTTTTCAACTCTTCAATCGGTGTATCACGGGAATATGACGGCACTAATATTTCGACGGTCTTCCCGCCATCTATCATATGCGCGACATCAAGCACTTCATAATCAGGCAGGCCAACAACCTGAGAGGCACAGGATACAAAAGCGATCATAATGCATGGGAATAGGATGATCAAACAAGTTAATATGTGGGTTTTCATCTTTGGCCCATTCCCGACAACTATCAATATATTGCATTATATAATAGGTGACTGTCCCTATTATCCAGTATTAAATCAGCCACAGGATGCCTAATTTAATTTCCCTCCGTGAGGAATGCCGGACAGCATTACATTTCTGGCGCAACATAAAGGTTAAAAAGAAAAACATGGATCGTAATCTGCCGCTCCACATCATCAGCTGAAGAAAAATGAAAACGCCATTCTCCGGGATGTTTAACTTCCATCAGGCGTATGCACTTGGGATGTTTTGCTAGAATTTCAGGTACTTGATCTTGAATAGCCGAGAAACCGGCATTATCCTTATTAAGCAAGATTAAAGCAGCTTTGCAGTCCCTCCAGGTTAAATAACCCAATAGCTGGTCAACTGCATCCGATAAACTCTTAGCCCCATGCCATACTTTGCATTCTCCTATGAACGCCGACCGGCTTGAATCTTCGATACGGATATCTGTCTTTCCATGTTGGCGGAATGTTTCCCCGGTTGCACCACCTTCATAATGTCCATTTAGATGGGCCAAGATGATATCTCGAAGCGATTCTTCATCATGCACAGCAAAAGTCTTCGGCGTCGCTTCGAATGATCTACCTTCATGGCGGATGACACCCAAGATGTGGTTATAGTCTTCATCTCTAATCCCCGGTTCTGGCGGTTCAGCACGAACCAACGGGAGGGGTTTAACAAGTCTTCGCTTAATTGGCAGGGAAGAAATATCAGGGGAGTTCGGGTCACGTTTCAATGGTATGGCTAGGGTTTTAGCTATAAGTTCGAGATCCCCTAATCTTTTCCTACGGTTAGCGACGGATTGGACTATTTGTTTACGTAGTTTATGAATATGATTTTCTAAATCATTCCCTTGCCACCCAAGGTAGGTGCGAATACTTGTCAGTGTGCGTTCATTCTCGTTTTTGAATTCTGATCCATCACCAACGCTATCCGCAGGCTTAAACATATTTAGTTCCAGTAAACCACCCATCGGGTTTCCTCTCTCAGTTATTATCCTGCCTTGTGATGGGTTATAATTGTGTGTACTCGGTTTACATCTCCAAAGTAGCGAATCTCCAGAAAAAGGAACCGACACGACAATTTGTATCCCTGGAACTAAACAAGGACGACTCGGGTCATCTATCCAACGATTTGGATCTTTGCTCACATCAACTTCTGTTTCTAGTTTTTCCATCTGTTTCGCATCTTCATGAAGCTCAAGGGAAATAATCTGAACCTTCGAGAAGACGTGTTCGAGTATTTCTTCATCACTCGAATGATGGAACTGTTCTTCAGGGATGTTATCAACTTCCTGAGAAGCAGTCTGAAGGTTTTCTTCGAGAACTAGATGTAGATCTTTCTCACAGAAAAGTAAGTCTGGTAGACACCGCATCACTTCCTTACCTCCTCGATTTC
>CBDVBS010000550.1:0-2613 GCA_965372275.1 uncultured bacterium
ATCCCGAGGCCATTCCCCTGTCACGTTCTTACCTTAAGCAGAAGGATTACACTTTCCAGGTGCTTTTCGATTCGGACGGTGAGATCCAGTCGTTTTACTCGGTGGAGAAGCATCCCACGACAATCATCCTCGATGCGGATGGTAATATCATCTACAAGCACGAGGGGTACAGCAAGGGCGACGAGGATGAGTTCGAGAAAGTTATTGTCGATTATCTTATTGATATCGGCAATCTTGAAGAGTGATCGATTGTTCACTTTCCCCTGAATGAGGGGATAATTACCGCGGGGTACGGGGGAAGAAGTATTCGAGGGTCGATAATAAAATAACTGTCCTTTAGAGGTTGCAATGAAGTATCTTCTCGTTGCTGGTTTGGCTATTTTTATCTCCTGTACCACTCTCCCGTCATTTGCATGGGGTTCGGAACTTGTCTCTCGCGGAACGGTGACCATCGAATTTCTTGATGATTCACTTTCGGATACCACCAAGTTTGAAGAGCAGATCGAATGGACCCTCAAGGGAGATTTTTTTACTCTCTTCGGCAGTTATGGCAACGACTGGCCTTTCCCTTACCAGGATAAGGAACCAAGGCTGATGAAGCGTTACGCGGCATTTGACCTGGGAGACTTCGATATGACATTGGGGGATTTCTCCTTGATCCTTGGAAGGGGCATAACCCTCTCGGCGACTGAAGACAGGTCGATGGGACGTAACTCGATGCTCGACGGCGCCAAGTTTGACATTAACTACGGAGACTGGGACGCGACTTTCTTCTATGGACTTCATAAATCGGGTACCGTAAACGATTATCCAACCGGCGTGAATACGGTCGGCGATTATGACCGCCTGCGTGGCGGTAACGTGGAGTATGACTTCGGGGATATCGATGCGAGCATTCATTATTTCGACAGCTACATCGCCGACAACTTTGAAGAATATAACGATGCCTTCATGGGTTTCGACGTTGCCTTTAACATGCTGGACTGGCGTTTTCTCTACGAACACGATTTCCGCGATACACACCAGGGTTTCGATGACGGTCGCGCCAACTACGCCGAGATCTCCGGCGGATGGCCCGGTCTTGGAGTAACCCTCCAGTACAAGGATTACTGGAACATGGAGCATATTTACAATTCGCCACCGAGACTGAGGAGGGGGGACCTGGAGGAAGCGTCGATCAACGCCAACGATGAGAAGGGGTATATGGCCACCCTGATCTATATACCGGAATGGCTCGGTGGAGAGAGTTATTTCACGACGATATTCGCCGCGAGTGAAGATCCCAAGCGTCTGAAACCGTTTCACGAGTTCTTCATCGAATACCAGCACGATCCCCTGGCCGATACGACTTTCAATGTCGGTTACGATTACGTGAAGGGGAACCTGCAGACATACAACTACCTTACCGCGCAGTACCGGGATTTCTTTTTCGGCCTTGACCATATTATCGGTGATGATGCCATGCACTTGCACCTACGTTACACAAACATCGACGGTGAGTTGGGCGATGAGGAGGAAGCTGAGATGGGTCTCGACTACAGTTTCGCCGAAGGCCTGACCCTGAGTCTATTTTATGAGACGTCAACCAAGGAATTCGAACCCGCGCCCCTCGGGCTTGACCAGATACCGGGCGAATCACCCGGAGAGTGGCTGGCTCTTAAAGCCCTGTATGATATAGACAGGGATACTTCCATGGAACTGCTCTGGGGTTCCAAGCGAGGCGGTTATGAATGTTCCGGCGGCACCTGCGCGCAGCTTCCACCGTTCAAAGGCATTCAAGTTATAGTGAAACGTGTGTTCTAAGCGATGGATGAAATGCTTTTAATCATCAAGGTTAGTTGATTATGTTGACCAAAGTAGGGGATGATTTGGGATATTATTTAAGCTATTGCAATCCGATTTAGTGGGGGCATATATTGTGGATTGCATAATAAAGGAGTAACGGGATGATTGACGTTAAAGAGATGCTTAACGAAGATGGGATCGTGATCCTTACCTTAAATGGTGAGTTGAAAATCGTAAGTGCCGAGGACAGTAAGACAAGGATAAATAATGCCATCACCGAAGCCAACGCCAAGAAAGTTGTTCTTGACCTGAGCGGACTGGAATTCCTCGATTCAGCGGGGTTGGCGGTGTTCATATCGGCCTACAAGAAGATGACTGTTGAGGATGGTAAGATCGCCATTTGCGGTCTGAATGGACAGCCGAAAACGATTTTCGAGATATCCAATATGCAGCGAATTATCGATGTTTTTCCCACTCTTGATGAAGCCCTTAGATCGTTTTAGACCAGTTCCACAAACAAGTATTTCCCGTAATTGGGTATCGCACCTTTCAAGGTGCGTTTTGCCTTATTATAACGAGATCGCACACTGAAGTGTGCGGCACCTGGAGTCCATGGCATCAGACGCTGGCTGGAACTCGACTTTCGCCATGACATACCTTTATCTGACGCTTCATGTCTTACGTAGGGGTTACCCGGAGGGTCACCCTCCGGTCAGGCCGTATTTGAAGACGGAGGGCGAGGCTCCCGCGCGCCCCCAAGAGCTACTGTTAGCGCATGACGAGACTTTTAAACCGGCGGGTGTTGAGAAGCCGTGTGTATAAGAATAA
>CBDVBS010000551.1:0-2599 GCA_965372275.1 uncultured bacterium
AGCCCCTCAAGATCACCCTTAAATTCCTCGAGACATAACTCCAGGACTTCCTGCAAATTTTTATGGAGCTCATCCAGGGTGGCTGCCTGAGTGTGAGCGCCGGGAATCCCGGGTACGAACCCAACGTAGAGTTTTGTCTCCGGGTCCCATTCAACATAAGCCGTGAAACTTTTCATTACAGGACTCCCATTGAAATATTATTACAATTATACTCCTATTGAACACGCTTCCAAAAGGCTGTCCTCCAGGAAAAACTCAACAAGGAACGAAAGCCCGGATAATACCCACGGGTTCACATCCTTTGTATCCTTCCCTGATGGGTACTTCTTCAAGGTTCGAAGATAATCTTCACGCCCTTTTTGTCCCTGTAAACTCCCCATGCTTTTTCGTGTTCTTCAAGAGTGAAACGATGTGTGACGAGCTGCTCGAAAGGATATCCGCCGTGGCGTACGAGTTCGAGCGACATTTCGAGATGCGATGTATCACTCGCCCAGATGCCTTTGATGGTGCTGCATTTGAATGTCACATTGTGGTAAATATCCAGCGGGACGGATTCACCGGGCACAGCCGCTCCCGAATTGAGATATTTACCGCCGCGCCTGATGAGGGGCATTGCTTCGAGGAACGCTGATGGGTCGGGTGTCGTATCGATGATGACATCCACGCCGGTGTTGTCTGTCATATCCATTATATAAGCGTGCCGCTGCTCGGGTGTGGAATCCTTACGGATGAGGACATCATCCGCACCGAATTTGGTGATCATATCCGCTTTAGGACCGGGACTGTTTGTGATAACGATCACCTCTTCGGCTCCCTCTCGTTTCGCGAACGCCGCCTGGAAAATACCAACCGGCCCGGCACCGAAGATGACCACATTGTCGCCGCGGACTATCCCGGCTTTCTCATGCGCGTGTGCCGCTGTGGTGCCGGAACATGTTGCGGCGACGAGAGTGCCGGGATCATCTCCCGGTTCCAGTGGGAAAATGGATGTACCGTTTTTCAAGAGAATATGGTCAGCGTAATTACCCGATAGATATGGAGGGTCGGCGGATGAGATATTGATGCCGTACACTTTCCTCGAAGGGCAGAGGAATGTTTCACCGCGATTGCAGAAGTCACATTCGCCGCATGTCAGGCTGCGCTCCCATACAATTGGATCACCCGGTTTGAGCGGATCACCATGTGCATCAGTTGCGCCTTCACCAACTTCCACCACTTCACCGACGCCCTCATGTCCAAGGATGATCGGAAGGGGAGTGCGCGGGTCTTTCCCTTCCCACATATGCATATCGGAGCCGCATACGCCCGCTGCCATGATTCTCGCCAGTATTTCCCCCCGACCGGGCGTAGGCAGATCGAATGTCTCAACTTCGAGCGGCTTATGGAATTCCTTCAGCACTAATGCGCGTGCCTTCATAGTGTCTCCTTGCATCCCGCACTTGTAAATCAGCGGCGGTATGCCTACAATATTAAAGCATAATTGTGCATTAACCTACGAGATATGATTCGCGGTGCTGAATAGCATTTTGTTAAAGATGTCGATAAATATGCCGAATCACGACGGTTCCACGCGGAGGGACCAATCAAGGCAATAAACTGGATAATCATCGGCGCGGTCATATTCGTGATTGTCGCCTTCTTTACAAGCCCGTTTGAAATCGCCGGCAGACGCCCGAGCGAATTGCTGTCCCCATCCGCGTTGCAGGAGGGCGGCAAGCAGAAGCTGCGTTTCCGGGCGATGTTCAACGAATACCAGGTCGATTATTACAACCGTATTGCCGTGGAATTCGAGGAGCTTCACCCGGAGGTTGACGTTGTTATCGAACGCGTCACCGGCGGTTCGTGGACCGATTTCGAAGTCGCGTTGCTGAACGATTTCTGGAGCAAGAATCCGCCCGATGTCGCCCGGATATCCGAGATAACATTGATGAGGCTGATCAATGCCGGAATGCTCGATGAAGCCCCGGCTGATATTGCCCTGCTTCTTGAAGAACAGATCGTATCCGACCACCTGAAGAAAGCCCTCTACAGGGGTGACAAGGTTTACGGCGCGATCCACGGGGCCACATGGCAGGGAATTTATTACAACAAGGAGCATTTCAGGGAAGCCGGACTTGATCCGGAACATCCGCCGGAGAACTGGGATGAGGTGCTCGAATACGCCTCCAAACTGACTAAGTGGAAGGACGGCAAGGTCGTGCGCGCCGGGTTGAGCCTTCGTAAAGGTGGCTATGCGCCGGGTACCGCGATGAAATTCTACGATTTCTTCTTCTCGGCGGGTGGACAGCTTTATGATGAGGAGAAGAAACACAGCTTGCTGAACAGCGATGCGGGTATCGACGCCCTCCAGTTTTATTTGGACATCCTGTATGAGTACAAATATGACGGGTTCGAAGTTGAAGGTGATTTCGACGGTTTCCTGAACGGTACGGTATCGATGTTCTGCCGCGGTCCGTGGGTGGTCAAGGGGTTGCATGATAAAGCGCCGCATATCGATTACGGGGTCGGGCATATTCCGGCGAAGGTGAGAAGTTCGAGCAATGGCGGCATCTACCCGCTCTGCGTAGCGTCCGGAAGCGAAGTCAGGGAGCTTGGCTGG
>CBDVBS010000552.1:0-2583 GCA_965372275.1 uncultured bacterium
TAATTCAAAGGAGACACTTTTCCAATTTTAGCTTAAGTTAGTGCCATTGGTAGCAGCTAACCTTCTGATCATCACCAATTCCCATCCGATGGGAATTTGCTCAGGAATATATCCGACTCACCGTTGGATGTATGCTCATCGACTCCGGGACCGGGATAGAAGTCAACCGTACCTTTGAACCTACCCATAACATAAGCATTGCCGCTTCCATCGATGGTGACTCCACGGCCTGCACCATAACTTTCCCCTTCCCCTCCCCATGTGCGAGCCCATTGGAAATCGCCTGCTGAATTGAACCTGCTCAAGAATATACTGGAAGGGCCATTAGATGTATGCTCATCGACTTCAGGGCCGGGGTCGAAGTCAACTGTGTTCGTGAAGAAACCTGTGACATATGCGTTGCCGCTTCCATCGAGGGCAATTCCAACGCCTTCATTAAAAGTACTACCACCCCACGTAAGGGCCCATTGGAAAACGCCATTAGCATCGAATTTACTCATGAATATATCTACAAAACCGTTGCTTGCATGCTCGTCAACTCCGGGCCCGGGGTCGAAGTCAACAGTCCCAAAGAAACAGCCCGTAACAAAAGTATTGCCGTTTGCATCGACGGCCACTCTGTGGCCCACTTCAAAAATATTCCCACCCCATGTGCGGGCCCATTGAAAATACCCGTTCGAATCCAATTTACTCAGAAATATATCCTCATCATTGGCCGTATGCTCATCAACTCCGGGGCCAGGGTCGAAGTCAACAGTGTGCTTGAATAAACCATTAACATAAGCATTACCGCTTCCATCGATGGCGACTCCATAGCCCGCATCATTATAAAACCCGCCCCATGTGCGGGCCCATTGGAAATCCCCATTCGAATTGAACTTGCTCAGGAATATATCCCGTGATCCATTGGATGTATGCTTGTCGACTCCAGAGCCCGGATCGAATTCAGAAGTGCCCACGAACTCGCCCGTAACATAACTATTGCCGTTTCCATCGATGGCAACTGCATTGCCAATTTCCCAATTACTGCCGCCCCAGGTACGCGACCATTGGTAATCGCCGCTCGAGTTGAACTTACACAGAAATACATCGTTAGACCCATTGGACGTTTGCTCATCAACCCCTGGGCCGGGGTCGAAGTCAACCGTATCCCAAAAGTACCCCGTAACGTACGCATTGCCGCTTCCATCAATTGCGACTTTCATGCCTACATCATAATTAACACCACCCCATGTGCGAACCCAGAGGAAATTGCCGTATGAATCGAACCTGCACAGAAAAATATCATAATAACTATTGGCTGTATGCTCATCAACTCCAGGGCCGGGATCGAAGTCAACCGTGTCCTGGAAAGCGCCCGTGACATAGGCATTACCATTCTCATCGACTGCGACACCATAGCCACGATCATCATTAATCCCGCCCCAAGTACGGGCCCAACCAATACTAATATTGAAACTGTGCTTGAAGTATGCACAAACCGGTTTATCGGGAAGCGAACTGCCGTAACCAGTCTTATCCGATTCCACGGTGATCAGGATCTCGGCATTACCGTTCTGTGTCAGGTTCTCACCGGTGAAATCAAGTTCATAAGTGCTGTACCCCTCTCCCCCACCGACCGGGGTTAAGGTGGAGTTAAACGGCAATCCCGCCAATGATTCAGCGCAGACCTTGTTTGAACCGGCGTTAAAGTGATCCCAGACATCAATAAGCAGCTTCAATTCGCCGCTGCCTGAACCGATGCCTTCCTGGTAATACAATGAATTTGTTATCTCGGTAACACTTATATTCCACGCTTCTGGACGATTCGCCAGGGACGAGAAATCATCCGGCACGTCATAAGGCGGTTCCCCCTGGGGTAACTTCCAGCAGGCATCGACCGCATAGTTGAAAACCAGTTCCCCGCTTAGATCAATGATATATTGCCTGATATTCTTCTTTCCGGCTGAAAACACGCCTCTTTCTTCCGGGGTCATCACGGTCAATGGGTCGTCCTTTTCCAGACCATCAGCGAAGTATTTATAGCCATTGACGGTACAATTGAAATCGGATGTATCTGCAGGATTGCCGAACATCCCATCAATGTAATTGAAAATAGTATTACCATGCGGAAACTCGGAGGGATTCCACCAGCGGGTATAACCATCGGCATTCAGCAGGCGGGTATCCCCTTCCCCAGCCATTACAACATCGGGATCATTGAAACCGGTGATCGAACCATGGGTGAATATAATCCCGCATACATCGAAACCGGTATAAATATCCTGTCCGGTGAAAGGATGCCTCAGCCCTATATCAACATCTAATATATTCCCGTTGAATTGCGGTGGTCCTTCAATTGTCAGGTAAAGGAATGCAGGCGGTTCAAGGAATTTCAACGCGTTGAGATGAAGATCGGCTTCCCTGAGGGGGATAACCTCAACGGTCTCGGCTTCCGGGTGGCATACGAATGTGTAAAGACCCAACAAGCTATGCCCGTTGCCTTCCTTCTCACCAACCGGATATACACTCTCCCCAATCACCGATTCTACCGGTGATGTATTTTGCGAGCAGCCCGAGAGCGTAATCAGACTGATTGCGGCA
>CBDVBS010000553.1:0-2575 GCA_965372275.1 uncultured bacterium
TATTTGACTATGGAAAAGTACATAGGGGATAAAATAGGTGACTGTCCCTATTTTCAAAGGATATTTAGTAGATGGAATTGATATCAAGAAATAGCCTGAAAAAAAACCGCGGTGATGAACCGCGGTTTGTTTTGCACGGAAAGTTCTTGCTTAAAGAAGCTCGTCGATTACATCAGTAACGACCGAGTTATCATACGCGATCGAACCGGTGTGTCCGAATCGGATGTAGCCATCCCGGTCGACTACGAAATACTGCAATCGATTGTATGAAAGCCCGATTGCGCTTCGCCAGGCTGTATTCACCGGGGCGTTTTCATCCCACAGCCAGGCTGTGCTTATCTGCCAGGATGGGTTGTTATTATAGAGATCACACAACCACACCCACCTGGTGGAGGTATCACCGTTGATCACGAAGTGAGCATAGTCCTCAGACGAATAATCGTTGTAGATGTTAACTAATGACGGAAACTCCGTCGTGCTGCTGCCTCAGCAGTTACGTTTAAAGAAGTGCAGCAGAACCACATTCCCCGGTGTATAGTCCGCGAAATCAAAATTGTTCTGGTCCGGCACATCAGGCAATGACCAATCCGGAGCCATAACCGAAACATTGTAGCCGTACGGATGCGAACCGGTGGGATACTTGGTCACTATAAGGTTGATTGAATCATCTTCATCAAAAACACCGAACAGGTCTGTCACCCGTACGGTGAGGTTATAATGCCCAACGTAATCAGGTGAAACCCACTCGAATGTATTCTCGTCAATCTCGGTGAATACACCCTGCTCGTCATTTTCGCCGTTATCGGCCGTCCATGTCACCGTATGCTCATCGACGACGTCTGGATCATCCCAATAAACGTGGAGAGTGACCCTCTCTTCTTCCGATGCTTTAAGGGTCGTGGTACGACTGAAATCAACACTGGTGATTTCCGGAGGCAGGTTTTCCTTGTAAATAAATGTCCTTGTTACAGGTTCATCAAGGAAATCCTCACCGCCGTCATCATCGAGAACACGCAGCATAATGTCGAAAGTATCTTCTTCGAAAGCATACTGCAGAACCTGGCCGTAATCATCAGCCTCGAATGTTATGCCGTCATAATCGAAATCCCATTCATAAACCGAGACTTCGCCATCCACGTCAAACGAGGCCGATGCATCGAATGTATACCAGGCACTTGCATAATAAGGCTCCGAACCGCTCATCTCCATGACGGTGGTTGGAGGCTGGTTATAGACATCAACGGTAATCGTCTCGTCGAGTGTGCCTTCAAGCATGTCGTCATCGACAACCTTCAAGTCAACCCCGAACGATCCACCGGGATGGAATATCTTGGTCGGGTTCTCATCGGTTCCGGAATCGTACTCATCGCCGTATTCACCGTCACCATCGAAGTCCCACAGGTATGTGAGATTGATCCCATCCGGGTCGTAGCTGTCCTCGGCGTTGAATGTTACGGACTCATGCTTGTTGATCTCTGTTGAGGTCTCCGCGACCGCCATCGCAACAGGGATAACCGGGGAGAGTTCATGGTCGGCCACGTTGGTTTGGACCAGAGTGTATGCCCTGAGCAGCTTGTAAACACCGGTGTACGGTCCCTGGAAGTTGCCTTCGGGGGAATAGACGGATACAAGCACATCACAATCACCGGAATCGTAAATATCGGGGTTAAAGGCCCTGAATTCCCACGTTACGTGGTTAGGACCGATATCAACTATGTTATTAAGCGCATTTTCAATATCCAGGTTGGGGACTTCAAGGAATGCGCCGCCGATTGTCTGAGATCCCTGCCAGTCATAGGCAGTGATGCGATAGAATATATTACCGCGTGACGATGAACCGTCGTTCCATAAGGTGTTGACCCACTCGTCAACCTCAATCCTGTATGGCTCAAGCTGGTTGGCCTTGATGGGGAAATCATCCGGACCCGTCGGCGGGATTGTGTTGGGCTTCAACCACGATGCATCAACCGCGTAGTTGAATTTCAACCCGCCCATCAGGGACATCGTGAAATGCCTGATCAGCTTGGTGTTGGCGCTGAACATCCCACGATTGGTGAGATCGAGATCAGCGAAACTTTCCGCCGGGTCAAGGTCATTCGAATAGTATTTGAACCCGTTCAGGATCGCGGCGTCACCGGGAAGGATATGCATCCCGAGACTTCCGTGGAGGTAACCATATATACCTCCGTGGGTGAATTCCTCGGGGTTCCACCAGCGTGTGTAGCCGTCCGGATTCATCAGTCGTGTCTGATGAGGCCCGGCAATCCTGATGGTGGGATCCGCCCATCCTCCGAGGTTGCCCTCGGTGATAAAGATCGTCCTCACATCAAACCCGTTGAATATGGGATCGTTGATCGGATGCGTGATACCGACGTCGACATCAAGCTGCTTCCCGCCATTGGAGAACTGGGGCGGGCTGTCAAGAGTCACCAACTGCTCCGGCCCTGACTGCAGATACCATATAGCGTTGATATGCTGGTTGGCCTCGCGCAGGGGCTCAATATCCAGCGTACCCGCGACCGGATCAGCCGTACAGGCATAAAATCCAAGCGCAAAGTGAGAGGTCGTTCCATCC
>CBDVBS010000554.1:0-2574 GCA_965372275.1 uncultured bacterium
CGGCTTCACAAAAGCGATACAATCCTTAAACAAGCGCCATTGGGTCTGGGGCTATATAATGCCCACGCCCGAGGACCCTCGATGGGACAACATGCCATTCTACAAAATTGTCGGCGCTGAAGTGTCCGACCCGGATGTTACAATCAAGGTCGTGGTCGCAGCACCTTAGTGTGATTAGTAATCGGCCCAGTTTCGACTTATTGCAGAGACCGATGCAAAAATGTCTTTGTGTGGGGCAGGCTTTCCAGCCCGCCTGAATCATGAGACCGGACTGTCCCCTAACCCTCTTGCTGTATGACCTTCACGATAATCACTACGAGGTAAACCACGCCTGCTACGGTAAAGATCCCAATCGTGAATGTGAGAATAGCATCCCAGACCTTTCCACTAAGGTCCTCGTCGGAATACCCGCCCTTGCAGAAATCGACAACCTGGGTGTAGGCGTCTTGGATAAGAAACAAACCGGTAAGCACAATTCCAAATACAATCCGTCCCATGAAATAATTATAACCTATCGAGGAAAATGGGGACAGTCACTTGAAACGGGGACTGTCATCCTGTCTTCAGGTGACTGTCCCCGTTTCCCGCATTATCACATAATAGGTGACTATCCCCGAATCAGGCAGGTTTTTCAGCATCCTGTCAGGGACAATCCACATTTTCCCACATATTGTTATATTGCCATTTAGATAGTAAAATCCACATATAGAAAGGCAAGGAGGGCCGGTCATCATGTCCTGCAAAAAGTTGCTCGAACTGGGTATCATCATCTTGCTTATCTGCACCTGCTTCGGTTGTTCGGGAGGCGGGAAAGATCCCATATCACCCGCGACTTCCGACAAACCATCGCTTGAAGGCGCACGATCTCAAAAGACGTCCCATCAATTATGGGGTCTATGGCAATTCACAGCCGATCCCGACAGTAAGACACTTGATGTCAAACCGCTTCGCTCCGCCGAATGGCACCTCAATGTCCTGCCGTTTCTCGAACCCCCTCCCCTCGTTAACCTTACTCTCGAAAGCCTCGAATTCCCCGACTATTACACGATAGACGTGGATATAGGGCTGTTCCACCCGTTCGTGGATTCAGACCTCTTTACGGGTTTTGATGTATGCGGCATCCTCCTTACAGTGGGTACCGATTATAAGTATGGACCCGACCTGCTTATGTCGGGTTCCGGGGACACACAACTGGTCAACCCCGACGGATACTCCCGTTGGTGGAACGCCATCGAGTTTCCGCACACACCGGTATTCGGTTATTCCGACGGCTTGCTTGGGACACCGTACCACTACGCCGCTGAATACGACTGCATCATAAATGCTTACAAATACTACTGCGATGAACTCGGTGCGGATGATGACCTTTCGCTTATCACACCCGCGGCACGTGGAGTATTCTCGCCGGGCACGAAAAACGTGCGGAACTATATCCTCAAACTCGGTGCCAAGGGTCTGACATTCAATTATGCCATTGACGCATCGTGGGAAGCACCCGTCGGGAGTGAGCCATTTGACGTTCCCGGTGATTTCCCCCCGGAAGCCAACAGGTCGGAGCCGTACAGGATCGAAGTAACCGTCGATAGCAACAACCTGGTCTACGATGACTTCCCCAGTGCGAGCGGAAGCGGGAACGCGCAGCTTACGGTCGATGTATACGACTGGTTTGATGCATCATCAAACACCCTGAGTTGCCTGTTCCCGCATGGGATGTCCGCGATCAACAACCTGTCACCGGTAAGCAGCGACGCGGACCATGCGACATTCGAGGTAAATATCGACGGCACCAATCTGAACATGAGCGGCGAGTTGGAGATACTGTTCGTATGCGAATCCGATGAACACAACTATCAAAACTTTATTATCGGTGAAGATGTCTGCTCCTATTTCACATATATTCTCGATGTACCCGATGCGACTCCCCATACGGGTTGGGGGAATAGCTGGCTCATAAATCCGTCGAATGCGGAACCCGTGGTTGCCGTTGATAATATCGGCAATGTATTCTCAGCGGGCTGGTTCCAGGGGACTGTTGATCTCGATCCCGGACCCGGGGTGGATATACATAGTTCGGTTCCCGATAATATGGCCGATATGTATCTCCTCAAAATCAACGCCGACGGAGATTATCAGTGGGGATGCACATGGGGAGGAACCCAGCCGGATCACGCTTACGCGGTGGCTGTTGACAACTTCGGAAGCGCTTACGTGGGCGGTAGTTTCTGGGGAGAAGTCGATTTCGATCCCGGTCCCGGCACATTCATACTGACATCCTCGACACTACCGGCGCCTGCTTATCACAGCGCGGATGCATTCCTGACCAAGATCGACACGAGCGGCAATTTCGTATGGGCGGTTGCCTGGGGCGGCGGCTACAGCAGCGGAATATACACACAGACATTCGACACCGTTTATGATCTCGCCACCGACGATTACAATAATATATATGCAACCGGGTTATACGCCGATGATATGATCGATTTCGACCCCGGTGCTCCCATCGACAATCACACATCCAATGGGGGCAATGACGCTTACCTTGTTAAATACAATTCAGGCGGCACGTACCAATGG
>CBDVBS010000555.1:0-2562 GCA_965372275.1 uncultured bacterium
GAATTCAATATCTTCATCGAGCCTGTCCACATTTGCATCGATGTCGGCCCGATATATTCCGGGCATAACTTCGACCGCGTCATGGAAATCGCTTCTGTATTGAATACCGACGCTTTCAAGTGCGACGGGTGAATGGTCGGGGCGATACGCGAGTATGTAGAGAGTATTCAGCATACCCCCGACTATCCGTCCGCCTGCCGGTACGACGCGCAGCATCAGCCTTTGGGGATATACCTTGACGCTCTTCGTCGATGTGAACTTCTGCCCGCCCGTGTCGCGGACTTCAACATCCAAATATAATTCCGTTCCGCCTTCAAAGAATGATGTTCCGGCGAAGAATGGTGGAAGCCTGTATTCAAATTCATATTCGCCCTTGTCATCGAGAGTTGCGCGAATTGTCTTGAGATGTTCGTCGGCGACATCGAATCTGCTGATGTCGATTGTCACATCACCCCTCGCAACCGGTTTGCCGAAGTGGTACGCGGCGGTGATGGTGCCTTTCATCATTTCGCCGGGGAGATAATAGTTCGATTTTGGGGCGATGGTTATCTTG
This sequence comes from uncultured bacterium, assembly GCA_965372275.1. GTDB lineage: Bacteria > JAJVIF01 > JAJVIF01 > JAPKYR01 > CAZSPL01 > CBDVBS01. Next base: position 554 of record CBDVBS010000555.1, read on the forward strand.
AATTTCGGCAACACATATTTGTCAACCGTGAAATCAAGCTCGGCGGTGTCTTCACCGGCAATCGCCTTGATGAGATATTTCCCGGTATCGGCGAGATCGCTCAGGTGAAGGTCGGTCGATACAATACCCCATTCACTCGACTTGAGTTCCTTGCGGGATATCTTGGTTCCGTCGGGATTGCTTATCTCGATCGTTACATCCCTGTCGGCCAACGCCTTGCCGGAAGTCGTATCCCTCATCAACGAACGTATGTGCACCGTCTGTGTCGGCTTATAGAGCGGCTTATCGGTGCTCAGGAGTATGGACGCAGGTTTGGTGGATACAATATTGAATGCAAGAGGCGAACCGGTGTTGGTATGCGCGATATCGACAAATAAACGGTAATCGCCAACCGCATCTTCAGGAATATTGAACGACGCCTCAAGAGTGCCGTGTTTATCGGTGCGCCCTTTGAACAAGGTTTTCTTGTAGCCCTGTTCATCCTGCATTCCAATGATGACAGGTGCGCCGCGAATTGGAGATGGATCATCGATGTCCGCGTTGTTCACGAAGACCCTCAGTGCGGCCGGTGCACCGGCGACAAGCTCATCGCCGCCGAGTGCGCGAAGCTGGTACGCCTTCGGATTCGTGACTTTCATTGAAACATTGACCGCGGCAATCAAGGCAATCGCAACAACCGCCACGTATGCAAACTTGAAATTCTTCCCGCCGAACAGCGACCAGAACCAGCGTGATATAGAAGATTGACCTTCGCCATTTATCGACAGGCGTGTCTTGATCGCCCTCAGTATTTCATCGCGGGTGTTATCGTCAAGTTTGTCGGCCGGGTCGGGCAGGGTGGTAAGGAAATTTTCAATACGGGCAAGTTCTTCCCGGCAATGCCCGCAGGATTCGATATGCGTACGGACATATTCCTTCTGCTCCCCGGCTATATCGCCCATCGCGTATGCCGTGAGGAGATCGTCCCAGTATCTCCCGGGATGTCCGTCATGATCGGGAATTCTGGGTTTATTGTTCATACTTCGTAACCCTCCTCTCTCAGGGCTTCTCTGAGCTTCTTGATCGCGAAGAAGCTTAGTGAGCGGATGGTTTCGGGAGCGCATCCCATTATCTCCGCTGCTTCCTTGCAGCTCAGTCCCTCATAATGCCTGAGAATTAATGCCTCACGTTCCCGCAATGGAAGCGCGCGGACATAACCGCGTACCTTACGTTTCGCTTCACTTCGGGCGACTCCGTTCACGATGTCGCTGCCGTTACCCTCGGAGGCTTGTTCGGGGATGTCATCGATCGGCGTCCACTTCTTTTTACGGTAGTAACTTCTCGCGACATTCAACACGATGGAATAAACCCACGTGGTGAATTTCGCTTCGAAGCGGAAGCGACCTAAGTTGCTGAATACTCGGACGAAGGTTTCCTGGCATATGTCCCGGGCCGTCTCGGATTCACCCACCAATCTGTAGGCGATGTTATAGACCCTGTCCACATGCCGCGTGTAGAGCTCGTCGAATATGGCCGCTTCCCCTTCCTGGAAACGTCCTACGAGCACATGATCATCTTCAATGCACATAGTGGCAACGGGCACGCTCACCACCTCCTTTGTACATGAAACGCATGAAGGCGGTGCAGCGTTTAATGAAATGTTTAAAATCCCCTCATAAAAACGGGTTAGGGGAATTTTAACATACGTAAGGTAAACCGGGGTGCCGCCCACGTCGAATTATTGAATTGTGATTTCTCGGGTGCCACCGCTATGCTCGTCTTCGAGCACAGCGGTGGCATGTGTTGTGAAGTAGAGTGTCCGGGTGCCGCCTACAAACGAGTCTTCGAAGTTTGTAGGTGAATATGGTGACATCATATCCATGCAATCCGGTTTCCACAAAACGCCAAAATATCAACCGTTCGACATTCCCGGTTACGTTCATGAACTGACGTTTTCCATTGTAAGATTTCCCTTGGTTCTTTTCCTTCATATTGGTCACCTACAAACTTCGAAGACTCGTTTGTAGGCG
>CBDVBS010000556.1:0-2559 GCA_965372275.1 uncultured bacterium
TTCAGTATCTCATCAAGGTGCTACGGATAAGCGAGTCTTCGAGCTTACCCGTGTCTTCTATTGTCCACTTCCTCACGGTCGTGGTTCGGATAATCTATTCATCCATGTCCCCTTTTATCCATATCACCCTTCATCCATGCAACCCGCGAATCCCATCCTGTCAGACGCAGTGCAGCGAAGGTTGATTCGCGGATTCCTATCCCCATTCTCCCTCCCAAGTGATACAATTATTGAGTGAGCCATGGCATTGATGATATAGGTTCCCAATCACCCGTTGGACCGCCTGGCAGTAAGAACAATTTTCTCTTCATTCTTTTTTTGATCGTTGCTCTTATCCTGCCGCCGCTCGGAATAGCACTGGGCCTGGTACTGATGACCGCATCGGTCGATGAACCCATCTCAGCATCCAGGTCAACCCGGGGAAAATCTATCGTTGTAATCGGCATCATCGCCTTCGTGATGCAAGTGATATTAGCCGGTGTATTCCTCCTCCCACGTGCCGTCAACTATCTTGACGAGCAGATATCACAATTCAGGCTGCAAACAAACCCCCGTGGCGTGATAAATCCTTCCGGTACAAATATCCCCAAACCACTCGACGACGTCATGAAACTTCGCATCATGCTTGATTCACAAACCAATGTGGATGTCATCAGGTCCTGGTATCAAGGAGCCCTCGAAGCGATAGAAAACGGTTCCAAGGAACCTGTCGACAGGTATATCGTCGCAAGCGCCTTAGCCTACTCAGAATTCAGGGACGAGATTATCGAAGATGATGACGAGCGCAACGATGAAATTGAAAGATACATAAGAGAAGGTTTACAAATTGATGGTAAAAGAAAAGATCTTGAGCCGGTTCTCGACTACATCATGCTCACTCCGTTGATGCAGACCCAGCTTGAGAAGGACAATGTCCGGGAGGCGTACGACCTTTACGATCGCCTCCTATCTTCGGATGCACCGGCTGGAAATAAGAACACTATCAATATCATCGAACAATGGGCATACAACTCCCTCTTCGAGCATTGGCAGATCAGGAAACCGCATGTGGCCCTCGATACTTCACTTGATAAGCTGGGTAACCTGGAATGGGAGAGCAGTCAACCGCCAATCAGATGGTATGCCTACGATTACTCCGGCGGATTGGAAAATGTTTTTTACCTCGCACGAAGCCTGGACAGGACGGATGAATTCTTCAAGATTATCCAGTTCTATATCAATGGTTCACACCAACGTCTCACACTTCCCTCGGATATGGCTGAACTGCATATGCTTGCCGGCTACTATTACGGCGAGATCGATCAATGGGACGATGCCCTGATGCACCTTGAAGAGGCTTACAAATTATACCCGGAGAGTGATAACATCACTTATTCCTACGCGGTTGCGTTGTATAAAAATGGCAATATCGAAAAAGCCGCGGAAATGGTTTACAAGGCCTGTCAAGGATCGAAACCACTGCTCTCACTGGACGATATCAGGTTCCTGTTCTACGACGATCCCGAAAAAGGCGTTGAGTTCCTTCTTGGGAAACTTGCTGACGATCCCGACGAGCCGCATCTGCTTTTCAACCTGACAATACTTGCCCACCGCGCCGGTAATCATAATCTCGCGGAAACTGCTTACAGGCTTAAGTTAGCATTGTTTCTGGAAGTTGATCCTGACTCCACTCATGAAGCGGCAAGGCTTCTAAGCATGGGGGACATCGAATCAGCAGGCAAGTTGATTCCCATTGATGCAACGGAAAATCGCATAATCGATGAGGATTATTATCTCGATGCATTGCTTCACATCGCCGAAGCCGATCCGGAGGATGTTGCCCAACTCACAGGAGAAGCTCTCAGGTTCGCCCCGTACGAGAGAAACCCGAATTTCGTGCTTTACGATGCTTACTTCAATTCAATGCAGCAATTAGAGAGAACCGAGGAAGCCTTCACCACCCTGCGTGATTTGATCTTTGGGAATCCCAACGACCTCTACCCCCGGTTCTTCCTCGCGCGCAAGCTCCATGAAGCCGGCAGGTTGGATGAAAGCCTCATCGTGCTTGATGAAATTCGTCCGCTGCTTATTGCACCCAGATGGGGGAACATGCACTTTTCGGCCCCCAAGAAATTCCGGAAATCACGCGATTGGATCATCGAACTTAACCGTGTGGATGCCGATGATGTATTCCGCGAAATGGCATTGATATACCGCGATCTCGGGGATGAAGAGAACTACGACCACTACCTACACCTCATGACTGTTTACGGTCACAACTTCGAATCGGAGATCCTCGTCGCTGAACGGCTGATTGAAAAAGACAAGCTCAAGCCGGCCGGGCAGATACTCGACGATCTGTCATTCTTCCCCGAAGTTTATACTCAAAGCGGTGAAGCATACGACCGCCTTATGTCCCTCTACTCCCGCCTCAAAGCCGCGGGCTGGGTAAACGAACGTGATTTCAAACCGTTCAACCATCCAGCACCGGAATATTAATCCTCCCCCCTGGGGCCGCGGGCACCCCTGGGGCTGTTGAAAAAGCCGAAAAATAGGGACTGGCCTTTAGAAATGGAGAAC
>CBDVBS010000557.1:0-2555 GCA_965372275.1 uncultured bacterium
TTCAGTACCCTCACGCAGGTCGTCTGAAACGGCATCGACCGGCGGCTTGTCCAGGGGGTCGGGAGCCATCACGGAACCGTTCCCGGAGCAGCCGCATAGTATTAGAATGGCGCAGAGGAAAGCACCAATGACAAACGTCTTTTGGTACAACAAGGCGCAAACCTCCTGATCTTTTTCATTCCCCATTTATTGCTTCTTATTAAATGTAACCCATAATCAGCATTTACGGCTACAATCATGTAATTATAAGAGATATTCACCGCCTATTCAATAAGCAGGACGAGGATAACTCAAATTACAAAACATCAACTGTTTTTTTCACCGGGATACGAGTATGTCCCCCCGGAGAAGCTTTCATATAATTTGATGCCATAATAAGCGGTTTAATTAGGCGGCGTTATTATAATTTCGCGGCATTAAGGGTTGCCAAGGGATGCTAAAGTTGCTACATTAACCGCGCACTATACAGGTGTTAACCTATGACCGGTAAGTTTTTAGACTGTTTGAGAGAAGAGCTCAATCCCGAGCAATACGAGGCGGTTACTCACGATACCGGCCCGCTCCTTGTCTTAGCCGGCGCGGGCAGTGGTAAGACCCGCGTGCTCGCATACCGCCTCGCCTACCTGCTCGCGGCTCAGAAATGCAGGCCCCACCAGGTTCTTGCGGTCACCTTCACGAACAAAGCCGCCGATGAAATGCGCGCGCGCATTGTGGGACTCATCGGCAGGGCCGCCGAAAGTGTCTACATGGGGACGTTCCACAGAACTTGCGCCACTTTCCTCAGACGTTACGGCCACGAGATAGGCGTGCCGACCAATTTCGACATCCTCGATGATTCCGGTTCGCTGATTCTCGTAAAGCGGGTCATGCGTCAACTTGATATAGATACGAAAAAAGAGGATCCCCGATCATACCAATATGCCATATCCTCCGCCAAGTCGGCACTGCAGACTCCCGAGGAATTCGAAGCTTCAGCATTCGACAACTGGTCGCAGAAGGTAGAACGGGTCTACCATCGATACCAGAAGGGTCTTGAAAATGCCCGCGCGCTCGATTTCGACGACCTGATTATGAAAGCCGTTAAACTCCTTGATGCGGAAGGACCTGCGTATGAGGAACTCACCGAACGTTTCCACTTTATCCTTGTTGATGAATACCAGGATATCAATTACTCCCAGTACCGGTTCGTGCGCGCCCTCGCGAAGAAACGCGAAAACCTCGTTGTGGTTGGCGATGATGACCAGGCAATCTACGGATTCCGGGGTGCCGATAGCTCATTTATCCTCAACTTCAAGGATGATTTCCCGGAAGCGAAGGTTGTGAAGCTTGAGAGAAATTACCGCTCAACCGGACATATCCTCAAATGCGCGAATGCTGTTGTAGATAAGAATGATACGCGCCGGCACAAGGAACTCTGGACCGAGGCGGACGAAGGTGAATTAATCTTCCATTACATGGCGACGAACGAGGAGGATGAAGCACACTACTGCGCGGGAATAATCGAAGACCTGGTGAAGCAGGGCACCACGGTGTACAACAACTGCGCGATTCTCTACCGCACCAACGCCCAGTCGCGGTCGTTTGAAGAAGTATTTTCCCTCCGTGGAATACCCCACCAGATTATCGGGGGTATTCGTTTTTACGAACGCAAGGAAATAAAAGACATCATCTCCTACCTTATCCTTATTAATAATCCATATGCCAGCGTTGCGATGGAGCGGATAATCAACAACCCGACACGCGGGATCGGGCCCAGGAATTATCTTCAGCTTATCCAGGTGTTATCGGAAGAGCAGATGAATATCATGGAACTCGCCGTTCACGAGGAAGGCCTGTCGAAGCTCGGCAAGTTCCGAAAGCCCATCGATCCCTTCCTTAAGATGATGCGCGGGCTTTACGACATACGTCAGGAATTGTCGGTTTACGCCTTAGCCGTCCGGATGCTCGAGGAATCGAAATATGTTCAGAGACTTAAGGATGCCGATTCGATCGAGGCGGAAAGCCGCTTGGAGAATATTGAGGAGTTGTTAGGGGCGATCAAGCGGTACGATGAGGCTTATCCCACCGAGGGGTTGCCCGCATTCCTCGAACAGGTGGCCCTGATAAGCGAAATCGACCAGCTCGACAGGAGCGATGACAGTGTCAAGATAATGACCTGCCACTCCGCGAAAGGCCTGGAATTCGACTATGTCTTCATGACCGGCCTGGAGGAAGGGCTGCTTCCCCATATCCGCTCCCTCCACAGGGCGAAGGATATCGAGGAGGAGCGCAGGCTCTGTTATGTCGGCATTACAAGGGCGAAAGTTCACCTGTTCCTTACATGGGCTGCGCGCCGCCGGAGATTCGGGGGCACGTCCGACCAGGCACCGTCGAGATTCCTGCGTGAAATGCCCGAGGAAGTAATCCACTTCGAATCCGGTGGCCCCGATGAGATCATGGGCTTGGATATTAGCGCCCCGGCCCAGCGAAAAGGTGGGAGGTTAAGGCTGGGTACGCCGGAAGTAAGCCTGGCAATGAAGGGAAATATACCTAAGCGTGCCAGGACCAGCGCAACT
>CBDVBS010000558.1:0-2555 GCA_965372275.1 uncultured bacterium
TGGCGCTAAATCAGCGTAACCGGACACCTGGGGGCGAAGCGCATGCTCCATCGCGGGTTTAACTATATTCACCGATCCCGCGACGGCCATCGTAACCCCGATCCAGATAAGGGTTCCCAAAATGAATCCGAACAGAACTTGAAGCCGTTTTTCTTTGCAAAGGATGAAGAAGTACACCCATATCGGCAATATGAAAATAAGTGCCTGCGGGCGAAATCCTATCAACAAGGCCCCAATCAGAGCCCGGAAGAAGGCGGAACGTGCATCCGGGCATCCCTTGGGAATGTAGAAAAGCATCGCGCCGCTGATCGCGATGAGCGCATCGGCCATGTAGTTGAGCCCGACAACTGAGAAGAACCACGACATCGGGCTGACGCAGAAGAGCAGACCTGCGTAGATGGAAGCGACCCTTCCGAAATACCTGTTAGTAAATGCCTGCAGGAGTATAAGCACAACCAGTCCGAGGAGCAAACTCGTAATACTCAGCGCGATGATATCATTCCCGGTGAAGAGCTTGAAGAATCGTCCGAGCAGCACGAACCAGATGTATCCCGGAGGATGGGGTTGATGGGCGGCGAGATCCATTCGGTCAAGCGCTAATGCGAATTGAATGGCATCGGTGTTGTACAGGATCTTCGGCCAGCCGAACGAACGCGTCAGAAGGAAAATGATCGGGATAGCGATTGTTTCGATTCGCAAACGCACCCGGCAATTATAGGGGAAACTAATGGGGTTTAGCTATCTGATATCCTTTCTTTTTCCCCCCCCAGCCCGGGGGGTGGTGATGGGGGGGGGTATGAAAATGGATACAAAAAAAGCCCGCATATGATACGGGCTTAGTGTGGTCGAATGGGTCTAATCCATCCTACTGCGGTTTAACGACCGCGATCCTGGCGTTCGCGGGCTTCATTAACCACGATTTTTCGGTCGCCGATGTCACTTTCGTTAAGCTGGGCGATGGCTTCGGAAGCATCATCATCATTTACAAGCGTCACGAAACCGAATCCGCGCGAGCGTCCGGTGTCACGATCCGAAATGACAACTACTTCCTCGGTGTCCCATCCACCATCGCTGAAGAGGGTTTTCAGTCCTTCTTCATTCATTGTGAAGGGAAGGTTCCCCACATACAATTTCTTACTCATCGTCAATTCTCCTTGCCCATCCTGTGGGCTTCATAAAATGTAATGTTACCTCTGCTATCTAAATCACCTACGAACAGCGACATGATCCCTGGCCAAAATAAAGGACTGCCCAAGGCGAAAATTTTGTCTCTCGTCGGTGGAATTCCCTCACATCTGCGAGGCTCGATACTGATGCGATAACTAACAAATTAATCCAATTCCCAAAACTCAGAATAATTATAGCACTTTATAATATAGTCATCAATTTATTCAAAAAGTTGTATCAATAGTGGTTATTGCCGGTGTCGGTGTTTCGGGAATTTATTCCCGAAACTGTATTGGATACTGTTCAAATGGTTTCGGGAATAAATTCCCGAAACACCATGTCATCATGTTATAGGTTCTAATTAGTTATAATAGACGTTATTGCCGGTTTGATATATATCTCCTCAAGGGTGCCGTCGGGAAGCTGCTTAGTCCTGACCTGCGAGGGAAAATTGTAATTGGCAATTACAATCTGTTTCAACCTGTCGTACCGTGGTCTTGAAAGCGGAAATTCAGAATGGGTCTCGAACTTAAAGTAGAACAGTTCCATTATCTTCAGGATATCCTCTGGATTTAAATGCTTTGCGCGTGCCTTCTTCTCGCTGTCGACCGATGGTGCCTCGCCGCCGGATAAGTTGGCGTGGTATAGCACGCCGTCCCAGAAACCGATACGTCCGATCCGTTTGAAATGCATCTTCACGTTGCGGATGAATTCCCTGATATAGCCCATTTCGCCCGGCACCCAGTCGCGACGTTTGTGCCGAACGAAACGTCTCACTTCGTGGTAAAGCGCGGCGAGGGTTTCACCGGCCTGGGGCGGATTGTCCTGTTCAACATATCTCCTGAGGAAACGCGTCATGTTCGCCGGAGTGTAATCGCCTGTCGCATAAGATTCCATGCCCGTTTCGAATGCGTCATAGATGAGGTTACGTTCGGTTCCCTGGGCGGCAATGAGAATGTTATCCTGCACGAAATTCGGTCTCTGTGCGCCCTTCTTCGTGTTCAACACACCGAGTGCCTGCATGTACTGGTGACGAGCAAGGTGTCTCGGGTTAGTAAGGGGAAGGTCTTTACGTTTATCCAGTTCCCGCTTCTGCTTGCGGTGGTAATTCTCGATATCGTTTGTGATCTTCTTGATCAGCAGGTGTGCTTCTTTCATATAGGGAGGCGCTTGGATGCCGAAGATCTTTGACATAGTATGCAGCCTTGGAAGCCAGAACAGCACCCATCCTGCATCGTCGAGCCTCCGTATCAGGTTTTTTTCGAGCTCCAGCATCCTTCTATAATATTGTATCCCATAAATCGCAATACCACTACATCGGACTCTGCAAACCCGGTGTTTCGGTAACTTGTTGCCGAAACATGTGCTGCGGTAATATTTCGGGAATA
>CBDVBS010000559.1:0-2552 GCA_965372275.1 uncultured bacterium
GGGCTGGGTTAACACTTTTTGTGGCGGTATCTCAACCGCCGCTGAACCAGGGAACGATGTACTCCTTTATCCACCCGAAGATGAGGAAGTTTACTCGACCGATGAGCAGGCTGACACGGGCCATTACGGTGTAACCGAATGCCGCGCCGAACCCGACCATGATGAAGTATATTCCCACACGTCCCACTTTTCCTACAATACCTTTATGCTCAATGGAGAAGTAGAAATAGACCAGTACGCAGAGGACACCGACTACGATGAGCAATTGCCCGATAACAGACGGACCCCAATCGAGCCACACAATGCGTTCCCACTGGTCCCTGACGACGATTGTTGTGATGGTTGCCTTAATGTGAGCCATGATATTTGCCATGAATACCGTCGGTACACTAAGGCCGGAGAAAAAGCCGATGTAGTAAGCCATCGACCAGCGGCTAAGCCATGCTATCTGGCGGATAAACCTTGCCAGCATGAGAACGCCTAAGAGAGTCGGGATGATGAGTGCGTATTCCTTGTCAATCATCAGCGGTTCCCAGAGCAGGGGATGAAGTACGTCCCATGTGGTGATGACGATATACCATCCAACACTGACACCGAGGTAGAGATGTTCACCGAATTTGTAGAAGGGGTTATCCTTGTACAGGAAACTGAACATCATCAGTGTCAGGAAGGCTGCAATAAATACACCGATCATTTCCATTACGCAGCACCTCCCGTCTTTCTCCTGGATAGGAAGTAGATGAAGTTGTTAAAGAGTACGAGAAGGATAATCAGGATGTGTACGATCGATTGTGAGCCCATACCGGCGGCACCAAGACCGAGGAATGTTTTCCCATCCTGCCCGATTTTCCTCCTGGGGTTACTCTCTTTGCCGTATTTCAGGTCAACTAATTTCTCATACTCCGCTACGCCCTTCAGTCCACCGATAAGCCCGTTAATCTGGCCGGTGTTCAGGTAGGGGTAATACTGCGTCGCGCTTACGGCGGTACATCCACCACCGAGGGTGATGCCGTACCATTCTACACCGTAGGCCACCCACCAGCCGTCGAGGGTTTGCCCGGCGGCAAGGTCAACGAAGTAATCGATATCCGCCAGCTCCTTGATATCTTCCGTCACTTCCATATCAACTGTTCTCAACGTCTTGGCCCTTGGAAATCCGGCGGCGAAGTCCTCACCCGCCTGGATGATAACCAGCGAACCGCCGACCTGGTATCCGTAGTTTGCGTAATCGACGCCGTGGGTGATATCATACTCGGTTTCCATTATGTTGAAAGCACGGTTGATTAAACCACGGCCGGTAGGCCAGAAGGTGGCGGACAGTAACCGGAGGTTCTTCTCGTTGCAGTGCCTGAACAGCGCTAAAGTCATCGGGAACAACTCCGCCTCACTTGACGGGTCGTAGTCGAGACAGATGAATACCGATGATCTTTCAGGCAGACCCTCGATATAGTTGAATACCGACTCCACCGGGGGCGTGGTGCCCATAGGCTGAGAGAAGGGGAAGAGCTGCGGGATAATAACCGCAACCGCTACAAGGAGAAATATCCATCGCCTGTCCAACGAGGTGATCTTGGTTAAAGTATCCATTAGTCACCACCCCCGCCCATGTATGTGCGTTCGATCCCGAAGATGATTCGGATTGAAGTTGCTATCATCCCCAGGCCGACACCTATCAATATGGATCTCATCACCGCCATCGAAGGGGTGTTAAGTATCCAGTCGGTGAACTCGGGGAATTTGCTCCAGACCAGTTCTCCTATCGGCACGCGGCCAAGCATCATAACAATGGCCGTGGCTAACAATACCGTTGCTTCGGGAGTTCTCGCCCTGAAAGCTCGATATGCCGCGGATGCAATATAAAATGCCAACAGGCTGAACATCGTGGCCTGCATCGGTACGAATACAAAATCGTACAGCCATATTATTGGCACGCGGCCTACAATCTCAAGACCGTCGAGATGGCCTTCAGGGGTATCAATTACACCCTTGGGGGGAAGGGCCCTGGCGAGCAGTTCTTCATTAACTCTCACCCGTTCCTCTTCGGAATCAACGAATTTTGCCCCGTTAACCACCAGAAGGAGTTCCTGCTTGGCCGGGGACCATGTACCGAATTCTTCCCTCTCAGGGATCTCAATCTTGTATGTCCAGCCGCAAATGACCATCATTATCATGCCGACGTAAACGATGATGCTGTATCCCCAGCCGGGGACCTTACGCCTCAGTTTGTGGTAATGGTGGTTAAGCAATGAATATATGCCGACGATCATCGCGAATGCCAAGATGATCCGGCCCCAGTTGGATAGTTCGTTACGAAGCGCCTGGGCCGTCTGCGTCGGGCTGAAGAACAGGACGATCCCGATGATACCCATCGTAAAGGCTATCGCGATAGGGATATGTTTTCTCAGTATTAGCACTCTTTGCACCTCCCTCAGCTACGATAGCGAAGTGAATAATCTTGATAAAATGTCATTTCCAAATGTTGCCATAATCACGCCAACAAACAAGAATGCGAAGATGACCGCCTTTGCCATGTCCTGACCTTTCAGAGAGCC
>CBDVBS010000560.1:0-2533 GCA_965372275.1 uncultured bacterium
GCAGGTGCAAGAAGCACGGTTGGATGAAATCGTCTCACACAATTCGCTCATCGTACCCCAGTTAGGCGCTACCGGTGTAGCTGCCCACGAAGTCAAACGCCGGTGCGGATTCAATGTCATCTACGGCCCTGTTCGCGCGAACGACCTTCCTGAATTCCTCGATAGCGAGTGCACGGCCACACCGGAGATGCGCCGGGTGCGTTTTGGCATACTCGATCGCGCCATACTGATACCGACGGAACTGGTCGGCGGTTTCAAGTATGCACTTATCCTTTCCGCACTGTTTTTCGTACTTGCGGGATTAGGCAGGGATGGATACTCGGCTGCACGTCTGCTGTCGGATGGAATTCTCGTAGGCCTGGTGATAATCGGTGCATTTGTCATCAGTGCTGTTTTGGCCCCGTTGCTGCTTCCGTGGCTCCCGGGAAGACCTTTCTCAATCAAGGGATTGTGGATCGGTATCATCGGTGCAATCGCGGTATGGTATTTAGTGAGTACCGGGCGGGATGTCCCCCTCGGAGTATTCACGGGAATCGCATGGCTGCTGATATCCATCGCCGTCACAAGCATGGTCGCCCTGAATTTCACCGGGGCATCGACCTTCACATCCCTCTCCGGTGTGCGCCGCGAAATGAAATATGCAATCCCGCTGATTTCATTTGCGGGAATCAGCGGCCTGGTGTTGTGGATAGTCGGACGGTTTTTCTGATGAGGATATTGATATGCGTTATTTGACAAATGTTACGACACTTGAACTCGACCGTGAGAAATGCATCGGATGCGGTTTGTGCATCCAGGTATGCCCTCACGCCGTTTTCACAATAGAGAACCGTAAATCGAAGATCGTTGATCTTAATGCCTGCATGGAATGTGGAGCCTGCGGGATGAATTGTCCCGTGGATGCGATCGCGGTCGAATCGGGAGTTGGCTGCGCGTCGGGGATTATCATCGGTGCATTGAGAGGTACAGAACCAACCTGCGACTGCGGTACCGACGACGACATCTCCTGTTGTTGAAAATGGGGACAGTCACCTATTTATTTCTCTATGTACTTCTCGATAATTGATTATAGCTTCAAATAAATAGGTGACTGTCCCCATTTTCCTAACTGTATCCCTCGTCCCCGACTATGTCGTGAATATCTCCACCTGTAACAATACCCACCGCCGCAAGCGTACGGACATTCGTCGAATCGCTTCTCAGGAATCTTCTCAATGCCCTGAGACCGCGCTTATCACCGAGAGCGGCAAGGGCGTAGGCTGCGCGTACCGCGATCGCATCATCAGCGTCGGAGATCATTTCCACCAGCATCGTACTTGCATTTTTATCGCCCATGAGTCCGAGAAGCGTCAGCGCTTTCATGCGAATCTCTCGAGGTTTATCCGGCTTGATTGCTTCACCTAAGATGCCGAGGCCCTTGATGTCTTCATACTCCCCGAGCACCTCCGCCGCTTCAAGCCTGATCTCTTCCGGTATGGTGGTTGAATCAATGATGGCATACATCGGGTCCGCACCCTCGGTGGCGCCAAGCCTCGCGAGCAGGCGCGCCGCGATTATCCTGTCGCGGTCCGAAACATCATTGTCCCTGATAATCGAGCGAAGTATCGCAACCGGCTCGGGATCCCTCAACTTGAGAAGTCCCCATGATGCATTGAACACAACTTCCAGTTCAGCGCCGTTCAATGCCAACTTCAATTCGTTTAAAAAGACGGATGTATCTTCACCATCTGCTATCTCGCGTAAAGCCCTCGCGCGCAGGGTGGCATCCGATGACTCAATGCATATCTTGAGGGCTTCCACGCGATATTCCCCCCCCAGGCTGACAGCCGTCTCGAACGCCGCAACATGCACTTCCACGGAACCCGAATCGAGGGCCCGTTTCAGGAGCATCCAGGCGCGTTCATTCCCGCGTTGGATGGGGGGAACGAGTCCGCGTATGGAATAGGGTTGAATGGAGATGGTGTAATCATTGAGCTGATTTTCAATCGTGGCGATGAGATCATCCTCGAAATTCGCGACGATCTCATAATTGATCCCGGCAATCACAAGGTCGGAATATCCAAGCCTATCCTTCGCCAATTCGAGTATTTCCGGATGTTGACGACGCGCGAGTGCCAATGATGCAACCGACGATACATGGATATCTTCGTCACCAACGGACTGCACGAGCAGGTCAAACGGGATATCGCCTTCTAATGCATCGAGAACATAAACGATGCGCACCTTGCATCCGGTCTTGCTGCTTTCGAGGCCTTCGCCCAATTTCGCCAGAACATTTTCGGGCTTTCGTGCAATCAAGGCCCGTGCCGCAATGTCGCCGTATTCATCATCGTAATTGCTCACGATCTCAGCGAGCATTATCGTGGCACGTTTTTGGGTGACCGAATTGATTATGTTCGCAACGACCAGGTAGCCGACGACTATGGCTATCAGGCATATTACGCCGTAGGTCAGATATTTTCTCATAATGTTTCCTTAATCGACAGGCTTCTGATTCGCTGAAATGAACGGCACAGTATAACTCACCTGTCCT
>CBDVBS010000561.1:0-2530 GCA_965372275.1 uncultured bacterium
TCCAGGGTTCGGCGGTATACACATCATTCCCTTCATACGCGCACAGCACCCCGACTCCGCCGCCGACGCCGCCATAGCCCTGGCCATCGCCGTACAAATAGTATGTATCATTCCCCAGCACATCGATATGCAATCCGCATCCGAATATCCCCGCTCCCTGCCCGGTCGATTCACATTCATAAACGTCATTGCCCTGCCTGTCGAACAGTATGCCGAGGCCGAAGTATCCCGACCCCTGCGCGTGAACTGTTGATTTGTATGTATCATCCCCCGCGTCGTCAACCAGTATTCCGCATCCGAGCACACCCGATCCCTGGGACGCGTGATGCGAATATTCGTTTTCATATACATCATCACCGGACATATCGATGCAAAGCCCGATGGGATATTTCAACGACATCGATGCCCCCACCGGACCTTCATATTCATCATCCCCTCCTAAATCTACGATGAGACATGCATCTTCATATTCGTGTTCATCATCTCCGGTTCCACCAATTACGATTCGTCCGATTGGCGTCAGGACATTGAAATCGAGATCTTCCAGGCCGGCTACGGATTCTTCGAATGAAAGTAACTCAAGCAATTCATGCCGTGCAATATCAACCGCATGAGCACACTTCAATCCGCAGTAGTAGAGGGATTCCTCGTCGATCGATTGTGCAATGTCATCCACGGCCGGGTAGTAGATCATCCCGTCTCCCTGGGTTGCGCCGAGGTCGCGTGTATCGAATACAGATTGCAGATCGTCCGGATCGCATCGACGTAACGCCTTCTGCTGCCACGAATATGCATCAGCGAGGTTGTAGATGAGCTTGGCGATTATCCTCTCAAGCTCGGGCGGGATATCCTCAAGCATCTGGATGACTTCCTCTTTATCATTGGGCCATCCGCCGATGCTTCCGAATGCTAAAAACTCCATCTTCGTCCCGCCTGCCGCAAAGAGGGTCTCAAGGGCAGCGAGGATCTTCAGATCGTCTTCCTCGTATGGATATAAATTCGCGTCGTAATTGCGGAACCCCTGTATCTTAGGCTCGACGCAGAGGTTGTATGCCAGGTAGTAGATCGCCTTGTTATCTTCCGCGAGGAATTCCGGGTCGCAGAACATTTCGCATGCATTACCCATCTGCCGTGTGTAGTCATACATCCTCAATGGTTCGGCGAAAAGGTCATCGAAGAAACGGAGTTTGTATGGGGCATTCAATGGATAGCGCCGCCAGTATCCCTTCGGGCTGTATCCGAGATCATCGCGCGTGAAATCGACAAGCTCAAGCGCCGATGTGATCATGTCATCCGATGGCATGATCGAATCCTGCGCCATAAGGGGTAGGGCGAAGATGAGTATCCCAATAAATACTACAGTTTTGATTAGTCGCATGGCAGTCTCCCCGTCAAGATTGGATTGTAACCCACGAAATGGGATTTTAATCAACTATACAACAACACGAAATGGGATTCGTCGAAAAAAGGCAAATATTTACGGTCTATTTTGTGTCCTTGAGTACCGCTGCAAGAGCGATGGACAAGAGTTTCGTGGATACAGGATCGGCCCTTGATGGGAGCAGCAGCGGGTTTCGTGCACCGATAACGATCGAGGCGTTCAGATAGTCGGGGACGAAAGCCGTGAGTATTTTGTACGCGGCATTCGCGCCGTTGATTTCATGGAACATGAGAATATCGGTATCACCCGCCACATTGCTTTCAACACCTTTTTCAATGGCGGCATGTTTACTTACGGCGATGAGAATATCGAACGGACCGTCGATATACAAATCATCCGGGAATTCATCGCGAAGCTCATCCCTCACCTGTGCGGCTTCGACAGTGCTCTGCATCCTTGGATTGACTTTTTCGATAGCGGCAATCATTGCGACCTTCGGCTTCGCCAGTCCTAATTTCTGCATAACACGTACGGCATTCATAACCATCTGTTTTTTCTCAGGCACTGTCGGTGTGATATTCACCCCGGCGTCGGTCAGCATGAGGAGCTTGTGATATCCGGGGATCTGCATAAGGCTGATATGTGACAGCAGATTTCCATCCGGAACCATCCCCATCTCCGGCTTAAGGATCGGCTTGAGGTACTGCGATGTCATCAGTTTTCCCTTGAGAAGGATATCGGCTTTGCCTTCCTTGAGGAATTCAACAGCCATATCTGCCGCGGTGGGATCGTCCGGGGCTTCGACAATTTCAAAGGGTTCGAGATTGAGATGAACCTCCAAGGCGGTCTTCTTTATGGAATCGGGATCACCGATGAGAATTCCGCCGTTGAGTATATGCGCGGTCATTGCCTGGTTAACCGCTTCGAGGGCTTCCGGATTATTTGCGGCGGGGACTACCACTCTTGCCGGGTGCTCCCCGGCTGCTACAAGTATCTGAGCGAAATCTTTGAACAAGCTATTCCATCCTTGTGCTTTTTTTATCAATCTCAGACCAATTCACCATAAGATAGACTAATTAAATCGGGTGCCGCACACTTCAGTGTGCGCTAATCCCCAGGTAAAGCCACTCATCGCACACTGAAGTGTGC
>CBDVBS010000562.1:0-2515 GCA_965372275.1 uncultured bacterium
CGACTTTCGACATTTTCCTTCCGTGTGGCACCTTTCTGTCTTCAGAAGGGTGGTCCTCATATCTTCACAATCCCTCACTATAAGAAGGACCACCCCTATCCTCGAAGACTCAGATAAGGGTGCCACAAGAGGGAGTTAAAGGATGGTGCCACAAGATGTATTGTGACGGTGCAGGTCTAAAACTTGCTCTACAGAAAAACCCGACACTTATCGCCGGGCTTTTCAAAATTTATACTACTTATTAATCATTTTTAGCTATCTGATATCCTTTCTTCTTCCCCCCCCCCGTCCACGGGGGGGTTAGGGGGGGGATTTGGGGAGTTCTATGAGTGTCTTTACTTCGTTCTATGTTAGCTAAAAATGATTAATCACTACTATATATACTTAACAAACTACTTATCTCTGCCTATCTTCTTGGGAGGTTTCTTCTCTTTTGGCTTCTTAGGTTTAGGAGGTATCTGCTGTCCCGGGGGGATACGCACCTGTCCGGGAAGTTCCAGAATACGTTTGAGTTCAAGGATGCCCGGCATCGTGGTCCACATCGGCGATCCCTGGGACACCGACAACCAGCCCTTCTCGTGCAGGAATATCAGCTTCCCGCCTTCGCCTATCGCCATATCGACACCGTACTCCGGGTCGCATAAATCAGATGGGATCCCGGTGTCGACACCGTATATCGATGTCAGGTAGGGATCGTCCAGCAGCGATCTCCAGAGATACGCGCTGTTGTCTTCGTTCAGGTAACAGAAGTAAACCGTGCCGTCGCCGTCGCAGATCATATCGACGAGATCACCGTCATACTGGTACGTTATATGGTCATTGGTCCAATCGGATGAATAATACTGCACCGCGCTTTGATCATTGTATGCGATAAACAACGCACCGTCAGCCCTCAAGCACGCGGCAACCGGGGAATGACCGTGGAACCAGTCGCTTTCAACGATATTTCCGTCGTAGTCAATTATGTACCATCTCGCTTCCATGGCGTCATTGAGCCATATTCGATTATCGGTGCCGAGTATCGGACCGTATGTCTCCCGCGGTCTTTGCTCGGCATGGACGTCCTTCATGAGATACGTCTTCCAAAGCTCGGTACCGATGGAACTGAATTTATAAAGCCAGTCATCGGTCTGAACATAGAATTCCTTTCTGAATGATGACTCGGCGACTCCCACGGGCGCACCCCAGACTTCCACTTCACACACCTGGTTACCCGAATTGAGCCAGACCTGCACGTAATCATGCTGACCTTCGACGCTGGTATATATACGCTCTCCAACACACATTACGTTCTTATATACACCAGGCTGCAGTTCTTCCGACCACGACTGCCTTGCCGGGTAACTTTGGAGGTTGGCCAAATTCTCTCCGTGGATGTAGTAAATCTCCCCTTTCTTATCAAGACACGGCGGCTTGTAGCTGCTTGACTGGATCGTGCTCTGAGACGGGAAACCGCCGGTTAAGCTGTATGCCACTATCGCCATGGTTTTGGATTCGAAGAAATATACCCTGTCATCGTTACTGACAAGAAGTCCCTCGTATTTCTTTTCACCCGGCAGGTATGGGTTGTGAGGAACCACATCAACATCTTTGGAAATCACATTGTATCCTTCGTTGGTCAGACCCGAGTAGGTCGATCGATGATTGTTACGCGGGTCGCCTGAATCCATCGGCCACGGGACCCTCGCGAACAGGTTTGTGTTGAGCATCGCTTGCGGACCCTGGGTCGATCCGCCCTCGGCTTCGAGATCGATCGTGAGTGTGTATTCATGGTCGTAACACGCGTTTGACCAGAAGAACACACGGGCATAGTATGTCCCGCTTGGAAGCGCGCCCTCTGGAATCTCAATAGTGTATTCGTTCACCTCATCGTTGGTGAATATATCACTCACATACCAGATTCCTGTGTCGGCGCTCCATATCCGAAGCACCGTTGATGCCACCGGCGAGTAGAAGATGATCTCCCCGTAAACATCATCCCCCGTGGGTATTTCAAGCATATAGTAATCGTAAGGGTCTTCAAATTCCGACGGCTCCTCGGTGTTGCCGGAGCTTACGCCATCATTAATGAATTCCTGGTAGGCGATTGCCGTGGCTGTTGCCTCGGTATTATCATTGTCCACACCACATTGCGCGGCAGCCTGGACACCTGCGATCATGAGTAGTGCGGCTAAGCTGAATGCGAATATTCCTTTTCTCAGCAGATACATCATCGGTCTTCTCCTTATTCGGTTTGTTTGTGAAGCCGAATCGGAATTAATCGGATGTTACCATAATATCCATCAATCCCGGTTCCCTGAGACAAGGTGGTTTAAGAATCGAGGTTATCTGAATTACTCGCCGGGCCTTCGAAAATGTCACGCCGAGGCTGTTGAAAAAACCGGAGAACAGGGACGGGCCTTTAGAGACTCTAATATAATGAGAATATCCTACGGTTATCGGTGTTTTGGGTATTTATTCCCCAAACAGTTTTTGACACATTTTTATGGTTTAGGGTATAAATTGACAAAAAACC
>CBDVBS010000563.1:0-2514 GCA_965372275.1 uncultured bacterium
CTCGGCGATCACCCAGAATTCGTTTCCATACAGACCCTGGATATTATCGGCGGGGATCTCGACGTGCCATGTAAGATAATTCGAGCCGATATCAACAGGTGCCATTTCTGCCGGAGTAAGAGTATGGTTGGTTGAAAGCACTGTTGATTCAATGATGATGCTCGTTGGAAAACCCTTCCACGCATACAGGGTGAAATCAACCGTAAGGTCACCGCCATTACTTGAGGGACTCTCATAATAAAGGGTGTCGGCAATAATTGCATCAGCAGCTATGGCTTCATCGGCATTCGACGGATGATCCTCGGGCGCGGGTCCCTGCCAGCAGGCGATCACGGCGTAGCCGAACTTGAACTTCGTTTCGATGGTTGGAAATCTCACGGCAAATCTCCGGGTGTTCGCACTACCTGTCTGGAAACGTCCGAAAAGCCCGGGGTTGGCTTCAAGCCAGTCGCATGCGTTATCCGTTGCTCCCAATCCATCGGCATAATAATGATACGGGCAAAGCGTCGCGGTCGGGGAATAACCCGGTGTCGCCATATTGCCCTGGGTATATGAAAATATCGGAAGTCCGCCGGTTGAGAATTCGGGCTGATTGTACCAGCGTGTGTATCCGTCGGGATAATCAGCTAATTCCGCGCCGGTTCCCTGGATGGACTGATCAGCCGAATATATCGGGTACTTCAAGGCGGAATTATACGCAAGCGTACCCGATCCATTGCCCATGAAAACTCCACGAACATCGTAGCCGTTGAATTCGGGCATACCCGGGAACGGATGGATAATGGTCACATCCACATAGACCGTCGTTCCATTTGAATCGTTGACAACATCCACCACGCTCACCTGCATGCTGAGGGGATTGTCATTGAGGAATTTTACGACATTCACAGTTGACGCGGCCTGGCGGTCGAGGAGTACGACAGCTTCCTTAGTAACAGGATCAATGCAAACATCATACATACCCCAGAGATGTGTCGGGCTTGATTTATTATTTGCCTTGAGGATGTTCGACGTGGGTACCGGGTTCTCCTCTATGTCCGGGGCTGATACGGGTTGCCCCGAACAGGATACCAGGATAAGCGAGAGAAAGATCATTAAGATCACAGGTGACAGGTATCTCATTGTTTAGCCTCCGGACAAGGTACTATATATATTGATACTGCCGGACTGAATAAAATTACATTCGATAGCGCAGGTTGTCAATGCGGACACAAAAGAAGATCGATGCTAAACACAGATTGCCGGTATACCAGCATAATGCTAAACTCAATACTGCTAATCTATAAGAAGTGAGCAGACATGTTTAAAGCTTTGAAAATATTCTTGATTCTGATCATTCTTATCCCCCTGCACTTCCAGAATTGGGTTGCAGCGGGTGAGAATAGCGTTGATCCCAATCCACAAAGGATTTCGGATGATGTCCACTACCTTGCATCCGATGAATTGGAGGGACGTCTGCCCGGTACCCGTGGATGCGAACTGGCTGCCGAATATATCAGGGAACAGTTTGAATTGGTGGGATTATTGCCCGGTGATTGCCGGGACAACGATTACTTCCAGGAATTCAATATCGCAAGCGGTGTTGAACCGGGTTCCGACAACAGCATTGAGATAACAACCCCGGACGGTTCATTCATCGGTGTTTTCGGTGAAGATTACTTGCCCCTGTTTTTCTCCACCGATGGTTCGGTCGAAGGCGAAGTGGTGTTTGCGGGATATGGAATAACCGCGGAGAGTTACGGCTGGGATGATTATGCGGAACTGGATGTCGAAGGGAAGATAGTATTCTGCCTGAAGGATGAACCGGGAAAGGACAATGCGGACAGCCCATTTGAGGGGATACTTCCCACGATCTATTCCGGTCTTCGCTGGAAAACATTCAATGCCGAAGCTCACGGCGCCATCGCGTTGATCGTTGCAACCGGGCCGGAATATGTTGATGAAGAAGACGATGAATTTATCAGCCTCGATCAAACCGGCGGACTTGGCGAGTCGGGTATTCCAGTCATACAGGTAAATCAGAAAACCGCTGACCTGCTTTTCAGCACGATGGAAGCCCCGCTTTCGATGTACCACGGTGAGATGGAAAGGCATGGCATGGCATTCGGAGCGGAGCTTGAAAATATCACCGTTGAATTAACAGTTGATCTCGAAAGAAAATATACCACCACATGGAACGTCGCTGGAATACTCCCCGGCGGTAATCCTGAATTCGCCGATGAATGGGTGATCGTCGGTGCGCACTACGATCATTTAGGATGGGGTACCGATGCAAGTCTTGCCCGTGGAGTACACGAGATTCACAACGGTGCCGATGACAATGCATCGGGGACATCCGGTGTGCTGGAACTTGCGAGGCTCTTCTCCGCCGCTCCTGATCGACCCGCGAGAAGCATCCTGTTCATATGTTTCTCCGCCGAAGAATTGGGTGTGCTCGGATCATCCGCATACATTAAGAATCCGCTCGTACCCACGGAGAATGTATCCGCGATGATCAACATGGATGAGATCGGG
>CBDVBS010000564.1:0-2512 GCA_965372275.1 uncultured bacterium
TTCAGAACACAAGTTTTTACGATGGGATCCCGGTTAACAAACCGGATGGGAAAACCTATGAAAACACGGCAATAGGGTCAATATTAATGGAAAACGGCTACGAGACATTCTCGGCAGTCAGCGCAATACACCTTAACAACAAATTTGGCTGGGGGCATTGTACTGATTCCCTGAACGAATATGAACCGCCGTATTCAAACCCGTTTCTTCGATCCACCTTTCAATTGGCCCCAATAAGGTTTGTCTCGGCAGCGTTGCGGTTGCCATTTGAGGCCATACGTAAATCAGATAGCGTAATTGACAGCTTCCTGGAGTGGGAGATGAACCGGCAATCGGATCGGCCGTTCTTCGCTTGGCTGCATTTTTTCGATGTACATCTGCCTTTCGACCCGCCGGGGGAATACCTCCGGAAATTTGACCCTGATTACACCGGGAAACTCAGCGGAAGCTCGGTCGATGTTACAAAATACAACGAGCATCGCGAAGAGTTGGCGGCCCAGGGTGTTGATCTGGAACGCTATATTGTCCACGTAAATGCCTGCTACGATGGGGAACTTTTTTTCATGGATGAGCAGTTTGGGCGGTTGACGGATGAACTCAAGGGCAGGGAATTATTTGATGATGCCCTGATTATTATATGTGCCGATCACGGGGAAGGTTTCGGCGAGCGGGGTTATATAGGGCATAATGCCGTACCGTTCGATTACGAGATGCACGTGCCATTAATTGTAAAACCCCCACGATATTCCGAAGCGGGGAGAAGAATCAGCGATCCTGTGACGCTATGCGACATCGCCCCCACTATCTACGACTCATTAGGCATAGACCCCGGCATTACAATGGATGGAAGTTCTTTCTCAAGCATCCTGAAGAGTTCAGATAACAGGAAAGAATTTGACTGGCCGGTTCCGGGGATGGTGTTCCTCGTGGCCCATTCATTGAGATGGGACGACAGGCAAATCGTACGAACCCTCGACAGGGAGTCGGAAAGGGTGACCTGGTCATACTTTGACCTGGTTGCTGACCCCGGAGCTTTCAATGATCTATACGAGTCGGAAGGTGTTTTGCCCGAAATGGACAAATTAGCCCTTATCGGGTGGATTGATGAGACGGTGGCGGATTTCAAATATCTATCGGTGCATGCTCACGAGAAAAAGGACCTTGATGATTGGACAATTGAACAGCTTGAGGCAGTCGGTTACTTGAATTAAGGGTTCCCCTCGGCCATAATGGCCTCAACATAAAGGGCAGGGGGAACCCCTGGCAAATGCAATTATTAAATTGTTTTAAGAAGTATATATGGAACAAGCCCCTGTAGAAATGTTTGACCCGATTTTCCTTAAGCGGATGCTCTTTACAGCCGTCGGGCTGTTCAGTTGCTTCATGGGTTTGTGGATATACAAATCGGCGGTCAAGGCGGTTGGGTTCTTAGTTGGATTAGGATGTGCGGGTTACGTCGTATTCGTGATAATGACCCAGAGCTCCATCGTGATTGACCTGCCAAACCTCTACTTCATTCTGCTTGTAATCGGTATTCTCATCGTCGGGGGGTTGATCGGCTCATACCTGATGAAGGCTTTCCAGTATGTCATATTCTTCCTCGCGGGCGGGGTGATAGCCCTTGTATTGGCCCGTCTATGGGCCGGGGAGGTTGATATACAGGCATTCAGCTCATTCGAAAGTTTCAGGAACTCCATGACCGAAGCGCCGCCGCACATGCTGGAGATCGCGATATTCTTCGTCGGTGGCCTGCTTTATATGATAAACATAGGACCCATCGTGGCACTTACAACCTCGGCACTCGGTGCATTCCTCCTCAGATGGGCATGGTATGACATTCTTTTCGATTTAGGCCCCGCCATTCCCAACACCATGGCGATCGTGTTTGCCGTAGTCGGTATCGCGGTTCAACTTGCGGCGTTCCGTCGAAAAATGGATATGATACCCTCCCGGTTCAGACGTGGCGACTAAAATGGCGAATGAGAAAGCGTTTTCACAAATCAGCCTGATACAGTAGAATAGTTCAATATAAATTCGGAGGCGATGGCTTATCGAGGAAATCATTCAAACCTCGGAGGAGATTCAACCGGAGAATACCGTCGAATTGCTCGACAAGTTTCAGATTTCCTCCCAGGCTCACGTGTTCTTTGTGATCTTCGGAATTATCCTTCTTATCCTCGTCCTTTTGGCCATACGTCACGAACTCAAGTTCCTTTCCGCAAATAAGACCACCTTGTTTGTAAAAACCCTTTCATTTATCAGTTTCCTGTTCATGCTCTGTTTGAGTTTCACCATCATTTTCCATTTCTACTTCAACCTTGTTTCATTGATGTTTGTGGTTATTACATTAGCTGTTTTGTTGCTGGTTCTTACTCCAATCCAGGTTGCTTTCAGGATGCGGTCATTCAATTCCCTCAGAGACCAGAGAATCATGGAAAAAGCTAAATTGATGATAGATGTCTCTACTATTATCAATGACGGCAAAAGTGAGAAGCATGCTGGAACGGATACA
>CBDVBS010000565.1:0-2499 GCA_965372275.1 uncultured bacterium
CAACATGGCTAAGCAGTATGGGCTGCCGACGATCCAGATGATAGGCGTGGACGGTCTCTGCAAACCGGGATATCCATGGAGCGGCAAGCAGTTCAAGGAAGTTGACAAGGAAGTTTTTAGCGACTTGAAGCAGCGCAATTTGCTGTTCAAGCGGGAAACATACAATCACTCATACCCGTTCTGCTGGCGATGCAATTCACCCCTGGTATATTTCGCCATCGGTTCTTGGTTCATCAAGACGACCGCCATCAAGGACAGTCTTGTCGATAACAACCAGAAGATCCAATGGAAACCTGAGCATATCCGTGACGGGCGTTTCGGCAATTATCTCGAAAACAATATCGACTGGGCGATAAGCCGTTCACGTTTCTGGGGCACCCCGATGCCGGTGTGGATATGTAAAACGTGCGGAGCAATCGATGTCATCGGTTCGTTCGCCGAATTGAGGGAGAAGTCGGTCAATATGCCCGAGGAATTCGACCCTCACAGGCCGGGTGTTGATGAGATCATCGTACGTTGCAGCGATTGCGGCGGTGAATCGAAGAGGATTCCCGAGGTCTGCGACTGCTGGTTCGATTCAGGAGCTATGCCCATCGCGCAGTTCCACTACCCGTTCGAAAACGCCGACACTTTCGACGAATGGTTCCCTTGCGATTTCATCTCCGAGGCGATCGATCAGACACGAGGGTGGTTTTACACGCTGCATGCAATCGCGTGCCTGCTGTTTGACAACCTGAGCTACAAGAACTGCATAGTCATCGGAATGGTCCTGGGACCGGACGGATTGAAGATGTCCAAGAGCGCCAGGAACTATGAAGACCCCTGGGATATCCTGAAGGATCAGGGTGCCGACGCCATGCGATGGGCATTCTATTCAACCACCGACCCGTGGGTTGAGATGCGGTTCGTCGCGGAAGGCATCAAGGAAGCACAGAAACGTTTTCTTCTTACACTGAGAAACGTCAACTCGTTTTTTGCGATATACGCGAACATCGACAAATTCGACCCGGCGAAGGACGAAAAGATACCTCTCGCTGACCGGACAAGGCTCGATCACTGGATCGTCTCTCACATGAATCATCTGATCGGTGATGTTCGCGACAGCCTCGATGATTACGATATTCTTTCCGCCGCAAAGGCAATGCAGAAATTCGTCGACCATCTGTCCAACTGGTACGTTCGTCGAAGCCGTGAACGTTTCTGGAAATCCGAGAGGGATTCGGAAAAGATGTCGGCATACTGGACGCTTTATGAAGTCCTGACCCGGTTCACGCGCATCTTGGCGCCGTTCTGCCCATTTTTGGCGGAGGAGATTTACCAATCACTTGAGAAACCGTTCTCGAAAAACGGACATTCGAGCATACATCTCTGCGATTTCCCGGAAGTTGACAAAAGCTGTCTCGATGACGACCTCGAATATGAGATGGGACTCGCGATGGACATATCAGCCCTCGGACGTTCTGCCCGTTCCGAAGCGAAGATGAAGGTGCGTCAACCCCTGAGCAAACTTCTGCTTGTCATGAGCGATGCCAAGGATAAGGAGAAGGTTGAGAAATATCGTAGTGTCATCCTCCAGGAGTTGAATATTAAAGATATTGAGTATATTGAACGCGCCGAAGATCATGTCGAATTCAACCTCAGCCCTGATTTCGCGAAACTCGGGCCGAAATTCGGCAAGATGATGCCGAAAGTGAAAGCCGCATTAACGGCGGGAGACGCCGTCCAGATGATCGACATGATCGAGAGCGATGGGAAATTGGATCTGCAATTCGACGAACAGACCGTTGAGATCAACCGCGATGAAATATTCATCGGTATTACACCGAAGGAAGGTTACGCCGCTGCGCATGATAAACGTTTTGTGCTGATTCTTAATACCGAATTGACCGAGGAACTTATCCTTGAAGGTCTTGCGCGGGAAGTCGTGCATAAGTTACAGAATATGCGCAAGGACGCCGATTTGAATTACCAGGCGAGAATTGATGTTCTCTACTATGCGGACGAAGAGATGAGCAAAGCTATCGATTTGCACACGGATTATATCAAGCGTGAAACACTTGCGGTTAAACTTGAAAGCGTCACCGGGGATGCTGCCGATGGAAAATATGAATTTGATGGTGAGATCGCAAAGCATCTGTTGAAACTCGCGTTCAATGATGTTGGAGTGCCCGATTAATCGTAAATATATTTTGTGGCACCCCTTTACTCGTCTTCGAGGAAAGGGGTGGTTTTCTTATAGTGAGGGATTTTGAAGATATTAGGACCACCCTTCTGAAGACAGAAAGGTGCCACCCGGATGATGAAGTGAATTTTGCAATCCGAGCCACGACCGTCAGGGAGTGGACACTCTGGAGCTGTTGAAAATGCCGAAAAATAGGGACTGGTCTTTAGAAATGGAGAACGTCACTTCCGAACAGCGCATTATACCTGTTGCCCAACGCCTACACTACTGAGGCCTGTCCCATTTTTTCGGCACATCCTTACTTTTTCAACAACCCC
>CBDVBS010000566.1:0-2497 GCA_965372275.1 uncultured bacterium
GCTGTTTACAATTCCCCTCAATGCTAAGAATAATTTCTCGTCGATATTCGTTCTTCTATGGATATTGCCCTACTTCACCATTTTGCCGATGGTCTTCATAGAGGTACGGTATTACATTCCACTCGTCGCGGTATTGAATATCCTTGCGGCGCTCGGTGCGCTGAAACTGTCCGCATGGCTCAGCTCCTGTTTTCCCATGTTCAGCGAGGATTCATTCTACAGGCGGCGCGCATTGGGAATTGTGCTCGTTATCATATTCATTTTCTTCCTCCCGAAAAACACGATCAAAGCAACACACGCACATGACCCGGATGTTTTTTATAACGAATACAAGGTCGCGGCGGAATGGATCAAGCAGGAATATTCCCCCGTCCCGGGACCGATCATCGAGTGGGCCCATTCGGTCAGCTTCTATTCCGGCGTCCGGTCGCTGCAGCTTCCGAGAGTTGATATCGACACACTCGCGCGTTTCGCCCGTGAGCGGGGTGTGAAGCTGATAGTGATTGACGACAGGTACACATTCAGACGCCGGAAGCGTCCCGAACTTAATATACTCGCCGAACCGGATAGATTCGCGCCTGAAATCAGCCTGAGGGGATTGAAGCTGGTTTATACTGATGAGAAATACTTCGAGCACAGGATATTCATCTACGAAATCCTGCCCGGCGATTATCCTGGAGTGAAAGATGGATGAAAAAAACGAACGCGACTACCCATTGTGGCTAAAAATAATCGCCTTAGGGTGGATGCTGTTCGCGTACTTTGCATACTATCATTACAACCCCTTTGGTTAACACGGTGATCATTGTTGAGCATCGCTGCATTTATTTCCTCGATATTCCTCATTCACCTCCTCGGACGGTGGTTCTCACGTGGGCTGCGTATCGACCTCGACGACGATCCGATACACTCGTTCCTGATCACTAACGCGCTGGGTATGATCCTGCTCAGCGGTATCGCATTTTTCCTCCTCGCCGCGGGTATCGGCTATCAACTGCTCTTCGCCGGGATCGTATATATCGGGGGATTGGCGGGATTCATACGCACGCGGAAGCAGTTCTTCAATGCATTCCGCGAAATAAACCGGGTTGTGTTCGATGCTAAAAAACCGTTGAGACGGCTGTTCGGATACCTGATCGGTTTCTTCCTTCTGCTCACATTCTACATGGCGCTTGCACCATCGACCGCATGGGACGGGCTTACATACCACTACCCCCTGCCCGCACAATGGCTCGACGCAGGTTCGTTCAGGATCATCCCTGAAATCATCTATTCGAATTTCCCGTCATCAGCCGAACTGATCTTCATATATGGATTCGCGGCATATTCCGACATCACCGCCAACCTGCTGACATGGTATGCGGGATTCCTTTGTGTGATATTCCTCTTCCACTTTGGAAGCAGGCATCTGACACCGGAAGCCGGATTGGGAGCGGGAATTATTCTGCTCAGTTACCCGGTGGTCTTTATTGAGGAACTGCAGGGCGGTTATATCGACCTGATCCATGCGTTCTACATTCTTGCTCTCCTCGATATGCTCTCCAACTGGGCTGAGAATGGTGATCGTAAGCATATACTTCTCGCGGCCCTATTCTCGGGCTTCACGCTGTGCATCAAGCATTCCGGGCTTCTCACGTTTGCGTTCGCGTTTTTGTATATCCCTTATATCGGCATCAACAAACTGATGCCCCACAAGCGTGTCTTCAATGCCTTACTGGTTTTCATTGTCATCACATGTCTGCTTCCCCTTGGGTGGTATATTAAAAGCTATGCCTACACCGGCAACCCGGTTTATCCATTCCTGTATCACAATTTCGGAGGCACTTTCTCGTCCGCTCCGGATATAATGTACTGGGCCAATCCAAGTGTGGAAATCGGACCGGTAACAACATTCCTCTATCCCATTCTCGCTACTTTTGATGTGTCAATGGTTCAGCTTCCGTTCAGGCTGCTGCCGCCCTCGATCCTTGCATTGATACCATTCCTGTTCCTGCGATTCAGGCGCTCGACCTTCACCGGGATGACAATCGCATATGTCATCTACTTCATCTTGCTCATATCAATACTCGAACCCGGTGAACCGCGCTACAATCTCGGCGCATGGGCGTTGCTCGGAATGCTCGGCCTCGATTCGGCATTCCGGTTTTCGGCGAAAGCAAAATGGTTCGGGCGCATAGTGATTCCATTACTCATAATCATCCCCCTCGCGGTGGGTTCGGTGGACATTTCACGCCGGTACCTTAATCAAAGGCACGGTGCGATCTGGAGTGGTCAAACGAGAGCTGAGCATTATTCGGGAAAGGACAAATACAAATCGCTCGACTGCTTTCCGGTAATGAATGAGATAAACAGGCTTACTGCTGAGAATAACGGACGAGTGCTTATTGCGGAACCCAGGGTGTTCGTTTTGGATGACCATGTCGATTACATCATCGCCTACCCGTTCCAGACGGAAAATCTGTGGGATTGGGATTCCGTCAAACCGGTTGATATTCCC
>CBDVBS010000567.1:0-2492 GCA_965372275.1 uncultured bacterium
TCGACGGCGACCACATCTTCTCCGAGCCGGTCGACGACGCCTACACCGGCGACCCCGATCACCCCGTCCACGAGTACGCGTCAACCTATCACGGTCCGGTCTTCCTGAAAGTCGCCGACAACCACGGCGAGGAATCCATTTGCAAAGTCTATGTGTCTGTTGATATCATCTAGCCCGATTCCCTTAAGGAGACGGCTTTGAATGACAATCGATATAAAGTATAGGAATCTATTAAATTTAATAGGTAGTCGTCCCCAATGGCACATTTTTAAGCGCTCAAAGTGTCATGGATAAAGGATTTCCTTGGTTCAGATAGATACCCATAGTTCTTTGGACGTCGTTTGAGTTTCCTCGGTTCCCATCTGCCCGGCCGCTTAACAACTTTATCACGAGCTAAATGTTCGAGCAATAATTCATAAGTTCTTTCAGGATCACCATTGAAGAGCGAATGGTTGAAATAGGTTTTTATTCTCTGCACTGTTCCCTTGAAGCTTATGCACCTGGCTGGCAACCCCGCTTTCCGTGCGGCATCCAGCATAACACCGCGAATTATATTGTAAGCGATGAGTCCCATCCAAAGTTCGCATCGACACCGTTCAGGCGTTTTACATTTCAAGAGGCTCATTCCCATCTCGGTTTTAATATCATCGAAACTTACTTCAATCTCCCAACGCTTGGTATACAACTCAATTAATAATTTTCGCGGGTAACGTTTATGATCCAGCAGAGTCGTGAAGATAATCATCGGCACCTCCATCCCGTCGTTTCGCTTCGCAGTGAACTCGATGGCGCGCACAATCAGGCATTCCGGAAGTTCATCGCGATCGGTCCATTTCAATTCCTGCTTCCCGCGTTCCCAGATGACGATGTAATCGCCCCTGCCGATCTCGGTGGTCTCCTTGTTTTTAAGAGCGTTGTACTTCTGACACATCACGAGATCCACGCGTCGCTCAAGCAGTTTTGCGAATTCGCCGTACGAGCAGAAACCGTTGTCGCACATCACGATGTCGCCCTCATTTAGCGACGGCCACAGTTTGCGGAACAACGCGCGTTCATGCCCCGACCCGCTGCCGCACGCCACATCGAGTATTGCGCCTGAGCCGAGCCCCATCAACGCAGCAAGATACATTACGGGCTGACCGCATCCGGGTTTCTGGCCCCTGGGTTGAGGGTATTCCGACTGATTCGCCTCGGTGTCCGGCAACTGCACGCTTGTCCCGTCAACAACGATCACATCCCGACCGAACGGACGGCATCGTTTGTCGGCAGCCTGCTCGATTGTGCGTCCGACGGTTGTCATTATTTTTTTCATCGG
The DNA here is from genome assembly GCA_965372275.1 of uncultured bacterium. GTDB lineage: Bacteria > JAJVIF01 > JAJVIF01 > JAPKYR01 > CAZSPL01 > CBDVBS01. The sequence goes on from CBDVBS010000567.1 coordinate 1,316, forward strand.
GCCTTCCGGCAGGCGTTTTCTTGAGTTGCAGTAGGCGGATGTATGCGGACTTGCCCACGGAGGAATTATTCCGCTGCCGATTCCCCATGCGACTGTTTCGCGGCAGGAGGTGCCGGTTGCGCTTTGGTGAATGTAAAGCTGAAAAAGCGACCATCCATGATAGATGCGCTCGCGTTGCGAGAAACCTTCCAATGCCTCTTCGACTTTTTCTTTACTTATGATTGGTGCCGGCGAATTAAATACTTTGCTTTTAAACTTGCAGATTTCTAATAGCACAGTGTATGATTTCACTTGTGCCTCCTTTGTTTTGTTTGCTGACAAAATTATATTTTCCAGGAGGCACTTTTTCAATATTTAGCAATGCACGATCATCACCAGCCTTGCAGCCTTAAGTTTGTGCCATTGGTAGTTGTCCCCTTTTAGACAGGTGGTTATCCAATTTTTAAGATAAAGATTAACTAAGCTCAATATGAGGTAAGAATCATGAAAATACAGTTGCTGCGATTTAATCAAATATTACTTCTATGCATTTATACATTGTTTTATATTGGAAGTCCCGCATTAGCAGAACCTCAGGTTGAAATAAATGTGCCTGGAGTTGTAACGTTGCGCATACTTCCTGATCCCCAACCTGATCGATACTGGATTCTTGGGCGGCATCACGGACGCCTACTCGGATATGGTCTTATGTTATTGACCAAGGACCAGCAGGGACAATGGGATATCCAGTCCTATGAAATAGGATTTATAAAGGATATTGCCGGTCCTGATTCCAATGGCAGGTTGTACTGCTCATTTGGAGGAAATCCATCAGGTACTGGTAATCCGGCAGGGATCTATGTTTTTGATTGTTTTTCAGAGCAAATAGTAGATACGATTAATTTAGACTATTGGGTTAGAGGGCTGGCGTTATCAGCAGATGAATCGAAACTATACGTATGCTCCTTTGGTTGGCCAACCATTGATGATTGCGATATGCCTAATTCAGATAATGAAGTAAGACATCATGCCAACTCAGGACTAATTCACGAGATATCTATTGATACACATCAAATATTAAGGACCGTAACTGTAAGAGCATTGCCTGAAACGATACACATGTTTACATCAGAAGATGGCGATAGACTTCTGGTCTCTTGCCAAGAAGTACATATTATTCATACCGGCGAATTTCTTT
>CBDVBS010000568.1:0-2474 GCA_965372275.1 uncultured bacterium
ACGCACGGTTCGGAGGGGGGGGGAATCAGGTAACTGATTCTCCCTACCCCTATGGGTTGAACTGTATTTGAAGACGGAGGGCGAGCCTCCGGCTTGCCCCTACCAGAGATACGGATTTTCTTGACTCCGGGTGCCACCGCTATCCGAGTCTTCGAGGACAGCGGTGTCTTACTATGTGCGCGTATCATCGTTCGCCGGCGCTCACTACAGATACGCGCTACCCGTTCCTCATACAGTTCTCTCAACTATTATAGCGCATCCGCCTTGGCTTCAATCTCGGCGACCATTTTTTTCAAACGCTCATCAACTTCCTCCACGATCTTGTCGAGCGGAACCTTGATACGTTCGCCGGTGGCGCGTATCTTGATTTCGGCTTCACCAGCCTTGAACGATTTCATGCCGAAGATGATGATGATCGGTATGCCGATAAGGTCGGCGTCCTTGAATTTGAATCCCGCTGATTGTTCACGGTCATCGTAAAGTGTTTCAATACCGTGCGCCCACAGGTCGTTGTAGCATTTCTCGGCGGCCTCGATCAGGTCTTCCTTGCGATGGTCGAGTGGAAGCACGATTGCCTGGTAAGGCGCTATCGTGGCGGGCCAGATGATGCCGTCATCGTCGCAGTGGGTCTCGATCGCGGAAGCCATGATACGCTCTACGCCTATGCCGTAACAGCCCATGGTGACCTTCCTTTCCTTGCCCTCAAGGTCGGTGAAGTCAATGCCCAATGATTCGGCATATTTTGTACCGAGCTTGAATATGTGGCCAAGCTCGATGGCCCTCTCCATTCGCAATGGCTTGCCGCATTCGGGACATGCTTCCCCTTCTTTGACTTCACGCAGATTGAGGGTCTCTTTCGGATGAACATTCCCGCCGATGATGATACCCGAACGGTGATAGTGGTCGCGGTTGGCGCCGGAGTAATAATCGACACCGGGCTGAAGTGATTCATCGGCGACGATCAACACATCCTCGCTTTTAAGCCCCACCGGCCCGATGAACCCCGGTTCGGCTCCGGCCATATTCTGTATCTCGTGCGGCTCGGCCGGACGGTATTCGCCGCCGAAACGCGCCGCGAATTTTTCATCAAGCACATCCTGATCGCCGCGTATGAGCACCATCACGGGTTTATCATCCACAATATATATAACGACCTTCATCAATCGTTCGGGAGACACGCCAAGGAACCCCGAAACATCTTCGATGGTTCGCATTTCAGGCGTTTCAATATCCTCCATTGGGAGTCCTAACGGCTCGAGTTTATTAAGCACACTCTGGGCGACTTCCTGGTTTGTACGGTAGCCACAGGCGTTGCACAGGACCACGCGATCCTCTCCCGCTTCGCTGAGGCACATGAATTCTTCGCTGTCGGAACCGCCCATCTGGCCTGATGAAGCGCCGACCGGAAATGTTTCGACCCCGCATCGGGTGAACGTGCGCGAGTATGCCTTCCGCTCAGCCTTGTAATCCTTATCGAGCATTTCTTCATCGGCATCGAACGAGTAGGCGTCCTTCATGATGAACTGCCTCGCGCGAAGCACGCCCGAGCGCGGACGCGGTTCGTCGCGGAACTTGAGCTGGATGTGATACCAGATCTGCGGGAGGTCCCTGTATGATTGAAAATATGACGCTGCAATTTCGGAGATCGTTTCTTCATGGGTCGGGCTGAGAACGAGCTTGCGTCCCTTCTTGTCGGTGAAGCGGAAAAGTATATCGTCGAGCGCGTCCGAACGTCCGGTCTTTTCCCACAGCTCCTGCGGGTGGATGACGGGCATGAGGAGTTCCTGGGCGCCGATACGGTCCTGCTCCTCGCGCACGATTTGCTTGATTTTGCGGAGCGTACGCCATCCAAGCGGGAGGTAGTTGTAGATGCCCGCCGTGAGCATACGGATAAACCCGGCTTTCAGCATAAGCTGATGACTTTTCACAACCGCGTCGGAAGGAAGTTCCTTCGTCGTCGGCATAAGGAATCTGCTTAGTTTCATAACACCATCTCTCGGGTCGATAAATATTTTCGGTGTTTCGGGAATTTATTCCGAAACACCGGGGATACCGGTGAACTCGTTTCAAGGCCGAATTATAGGGCAGGGTGAAGCCTTGGGCAAGGAAAGATACCTGTTCCCCTCGACATTAACCGTAAGATGATTATATTATGTAGCCTGATGGATGTTGGTTTCTTCATCGACTGAGTGATGGAGGTTTTGTAAAGTGATCGAAATGATTGACCCAATGCCGATGCAGTCCATACCGATATTCCTTTCCGCGCAGGTCTTACCGGCCATAGCCGGATGCTGGTGGTGGGGGATAATTTTCGTTGTCGCGTATTTTATCAACGTGTTCATCTCGGCGCGGATACTGCTGCCGGTCGGGCTTCCGGAATCGACGAAGCTCAGACGGCTCAGGGCGAGCATTGTGCTGACGTTGATCCTGTCCTGGCCCCTGGTTTATTTAATTGTCGCGATGCTGCTTCACCG
>CBDVBS010000569.1:0-2474 GCA_965372275.1 uncultured bacterium
GTATATATCGCCATCTTCGTTATCTTGCGGAAAGACCGGTGCCTGTCCCCAGCATTGAATCTGCGTTCAGCACACGCCTGATGGAAAGAATACTTTGCAGATGTAATTGGCCTGAGACGGTCGCATCTATATTCGTTGAAGTTATATAACTTTTTATATTGACTTTCGTATACACTTCAGGTATTCTTCTCATTTGGCAATTTTTAGCTGGATATACGTGTAACGTTATGAAAGTTGTATTTGAATTAAGCGGAAAACAGCACATTTATAGTGAAGGCGATGTCTTCATTACGGATTGTGTCGGGCATGATGTGGGCCAGACATTCACGGTTGACAGGATATTGTCAATCGTGGACGGAGCCAATACAAAGATCGGCAATCCCGTTATTGACGGGGCAAAGATTGAGCTCGAAGTGCTGCACCAGGGAAAAGGGAAGAAAGTTATTGTACAGAAATACAAGCCGAAGGAGAATTACAGAATTCGCTTTGGCCATCGCCAGCATCAGTCACAGCTTAAGCTTGTGAAGATACATGCCGGCGAATAGCAGGTGATCTGATGGCACACAAAAAAGGACAAGGTTCATCAGGCAACGGACGAGATTCGAACGCCCAAAGGCTTGGTGTCAAACGTTCAGACGGGATGACCGTTACATCCGGGAGCATCATCGTCAGGCAGCGCGGTAACAAGATACGCGCCGGACGTAATGTGGGCACCGGCAGGGACTATACACTGTACGCACGGGCGGACGGACAGGTGCAGTTCGAAACACGCGCAAATCGTAAATATGTAAGTATCGTTTGATCCCTGATGATTGTCAGCCGTGAATTTTACTCCCTATGGCCTGAGGGTCGATCCCTGCCATAGGGTTTTTTGTATCAACTTATGTTTGTTGACGAAGCTGAAATTACGGTAAAGGCAGGTAACGGCGGTAGAGGCTGTTCGGCATTCCTGCGCGAAAAATTCAGGCCAATGGGTGGTCCAGCCGGTGGTGATGGAGGTCGCGGGGGAAGTGTGTATGCCGAAGTCGCGCCGGGCCTGAGGACTCTCATCGACTTCAGATCAAAGCGAAAGTTAAAAGCTGAGAATGGCCGTCCCGGCGAGGGAAAGAACAAGACCGGGCGGTCCGGTGAAGATATAGTTATTAAAATACCTCCCGGAACGATCATACGCGATGCCAAAACCGGCGAAATAATCGCCGACCTGCACAAATATGACCATCGGGCATTACTTGCGAAAGGCGGGCAGGGCGGTCGTGGAAACGCGCGATTCGCTACTCCTACGCAGCGGGCCCCCACGAAATTCGAGGAAGGCAAGACGGGTGAGGAAATCAAATTGACCCTGGAGCTGCGTTTGCTTGCGGATGCCGGTACCGTTGGCCCGCCCAACTCGGGTAAGAGCACTCTTATCGGGGCAATTTCAACCGCTAAACCTAAGGTGGCGGATTACGCATTCACAACCCTTGCGCCGTCGGTCGGGCTGGTGGAAGCAGCCGAATTCAGATGCTTCACGATCGCTGATATTCCCGGCCTTATCGAATTCGCCCACGAAGGCAAAGGGCTGGGGCATCAGTTCCTTCGCCACCTCGGACGCACCAGGGTGTTAATACATCTCATACCCATTATGGGGACTGAACCGGAAGTCGAAATCGAAAATGCACTGAAAAATTACAGGATGATTGATAATGAACTGAAAGCATTCGGTCATGGGTTAAACGAAAAACCGAGGATCGATGTCATAAGCAAAGTAGATCTGGCTTATGATGAAGGTGTAATCGCGAAGGTTTCTGATACAATAATGCGTGAAACCGGGCTGGATGAACCACCCTTGGCTATTTCCAGCATCACCGGACGCGGACTGAAAGAACTTGTGATAAAGATTTCAGATATGTTCAAGGAGGATGAAGATCGCTGGCCCGAATCACATATTGCCGATCTGCTCTTCGACGAACACGACATTTGAGGGAAGGATAGGGCTTTTCCCGGGCACATTCGATCCCATCCATTTAGGGCATGTTGAGATCGCTCGTATTGCCCATGAGCGCATGAACCTCAACGCGGTCATTTTTATTCCGAATTACAAACCTCCTCACAAGGAATTCGTCAATCATGCTTCAGCTCATGACAGGCTCTGCATGCTGCAAATGGCGGTACTCGATATTCCGAATTTCTATGTCAGCAGCTTCGAGGTCGATCGCGGCGGCGTGAGTTACACGATCACCACCCTCGAGCATTTCAACAAGTTCTATCCACGGTGTGAGCTGTTTCTTCTTGTGGGCAGTGACAGTCTGAGGGATATGCACACATGGATGAAGGTGGATGAATATTCCAGGTATGTCAGCGTCACGGGAATATCGAGGGCGGGTGAAGTTGTAAGCGATAGCGAAATCAAGATCCCAAAGGAGCTGCGTGAGGACCTGATGATTATTGAGGGGATCAACATGATTCAATCGTCAACGGAGATTAAACGCAGGCTC
>CBDVBS010000570.1:0-2465 GCA_965372275.1 uncultured bacterium
CTTAAGGTCGTAGCGTAGGACGAGTCCGGCTTCATCCACTTTCGCGCCTATCTTGTGAAGTTTGATGAGGATTTCCGCCATGCATACGAAATTACGTTCGAGTACGAAGTCATCTCCATAAATTTCACGTGCTTCCTTGAGCTTCGATACGCGGTACATTCGATAACCGCAGGTGTAATCACGCGCGCCGGGGATTCGGAAGAACATGCCGAGCAGGATACTTGCCCCGCGTGAGAGTACCTGGCGGAATTTTGTGAGGCCGACTTCATCGCCGTCGGGATGGTAGCGCGATGCAATAACCACATCCGCACCGGCGTTGATCGTCTCACGCATTTTTGGGATGAGGGAAGGGTCGTGTGTGTTGTCGGCATCCATTGCAACGGCAACATCATCCGCTCCGGCTTTCTCCGCCGTATAATAAAGAAGGGTGCGCATGGCGACACCGAGTCCTTTGTTGGTTCCGTGATCGAGCACCGTGAGTGGAAGTTTATCCTCGAATGAACGTGCGATGTCGAGGGTGGAGTCGGATGAGCCATCGTTTACGACCACGATGCGCATTTCCTCGCTGCTTTCCGCTACAACTTTCTCGAGCGTAGCGAAGATTTTCGGCAGCGCGTTTTCCTCGTTATATGCCGGTAACAGTACGTATATCATCCATTGCCTCGACGCCAAACGTCCGGGCAATTATGACCGATTTGCAGTGAGGTAACAAGCCAGCTTCCTCTTTAATGGGGACGGCCCCGCTTTTTCTCCGGAAACGGCCTGTAACCCCCGTAAATACAGGAGGATAATTCAGGTCCGACCCTAATTATTGTATTCCGATGCGTGGGTTTTAATGTGGGGAAGTGATCTGTTTTAGTGGAGTAAGACTTTTTCAATGAAACCACCGCCACGGCTTTTTGTGATAAGATTTCAGGCATGGATAAGCCACGATTCAGATTCGCCCCGTCGCCTACGGGTCCCATTCACCTGGGCAACCTGCGAACCGCCCTGTTCAACTGGTTAGCCGCGAGGAGTATGGACGGCACGTTCGTTCTTCGCATCGAGGACACTGATCCCGAACGTAGCACCGCCGAGAATGAGCATGCAATTCTCGACGCCATGCTCTATCTCGGACTCGACTGGGATGAAGGACCCGACACCGGGGGTGACTTCGGGCCCTACCGTCAGTCGGAGCGGAAGCATTTCCACGATGAAGCGCTTCAACGGCTCCTCGATTTGGGCGTGGCATATCCATGCTTCTGCACGACGGAAGAGCTTGAAGACAAAAAGAAAGCAGTTATTGCCAAGGGCAGGCCATACCGCTACGACCGGGCATGCCTCACCGATTGCGATGCATCGCGCAAACGCATGGAGGATGGTGAGCCGTGCTCGATACGTTTCAAAATGCCCGATGAAGATATCATCGTGGATGATCTTGTACGTGGCAAAACAGTATTCGGTATGACCGACCACAGCGATTTTATTATTCGCCGTACCGATGGCTCATATACATACAATTTCGTTTGCGTGATCGATGACGCCGGGATGAAAATCAGCCATGTCGTTCGTGGCGAGGATCATCTTTCGAATACGCCCAAGCAGATTGCGATCTTCAATGCACTGGGTGAAACGCTGCCTGAGTATGCCCATGTGCCGCTCATACATTCACCCGAAGGCGGGAAGCTCAAGAAACGCGATTACGGTGAAGGGGTAAACTGGTTCTGGGAGAACGGTTTTCTTAGGTCGGCAATGTTCAATTATCTTGCGTTGTTAGGATGGTCGCATCCGGGCGGGACGGAATTCCTGTCGAAGAAAGATATCGTTGATGTATTCAGGCTCGACCGTATATCGAAGAGCCCTTCGAAGTTCGACATCGCCAAACTGAGCTGGCTCAACGAGCAGCATATGCGCGCGCTCGATGCACAGGAATTGTACAATGCCGCTATCGGGATTCTGCCGGAAGGCGAATTCAAAGAGCTTCTGAATACGCTTGGTGAGGAGTGTATGAAGCAGGCGTTGTATGAACTTCGGGATGGCTATTCGAATCTAAAGGAAATCCCGGAGAGGTTCGGAGTGTTCAGGGATGTTGTATACGCCGAGGAGTTGCAGGAGAATTTGGATATTCTGATGGAAGACAGGGAGAAAAATATAGGTCTGTTACAAGCGTTGAAAGAAGAATTCAGCGCGGTTGATAATATTGATGACGGCGACACCGCGATGCATCTCATGAAATCAGCCGGGGGAAAGGCAGGCTGTAAGGGCAAAGCTCTGTTCCATCCCCTGCGTGTCGCTTTGACCGGACGCGATGAGGGATTCGAGATGAAACGGCTTCTTCCATTGTTGGGAAAAGACCGGATTTTAAAGAGGGCGGAACACGTCCTCGGTATTTTGAAATCAGAATAATGTAACCCACGAAATGGGATTCGTGGGTTACCTGGATGAAAGGTTAAATGGATGAGTAGATTATCCGAACCACGACCGTG
>CBDVBS010000571.1:0-2455 GCA_965372275.1 uncultured bacterium
GAGTTGCTTTTCTGTTTCGGGAATAAATTCCCGAAACACCAAACACCCTGTAAACAGTATGTACACCAAGCATTACTCGTTCTACAAAAGACTCAGTTCAGATACTGAAGTCCTTTCAGTGTTTCCCGATCATCCGGTCCCAATAATCCCATTTCCAGACCCTCGTCAGACGAAACCCACTTAGTGAGAAGCAGGACAAGTTCATCAAACAATGCGCCCGCGTGATCCGCTAAATTATTCTCCTCGTCCGGGTCATCCGCTAAACCGTAAAAACGCCAAGTGGGAGCATACGGAAATGCATACGGGCTATAGATGAGCTTATCATGATCCCGGGTAAGTGAATAGGTTCTCCCGCAACTTTGATCACCCGTGGCAAACGGATATGATTCGCTGTATATTTCGGGATGTACTTCATAGCCCTCTTCCGCGACCCCCTCGATGAACGGCATTAAACTGACGCCGTCGAGTTCGTCCGGTGTTTGGATACCCAGTGCGTCACAGATGGTCGGGAAGAAATCGATGTTCGAGCAGAGCGCATCAACCCGCTCGCCGTCAGCCCCGGCGAAGGGTTTTATTATCAGGGGCACATGAATGCACGATTGATAGACCCTCAGTATGTGCCCAAAGAAATAATCGTGCCCGAAGCTCTCCCCGTGGTCGGCGGTGAGGATGATCATGGTTTCATCCCACAGGCCGAGTTTTTTCAGATGATCGAACAGCCTTTTGAGTTGACTGTCGGTATATGTCACTTCCCCGTCGTATCGCGCAACGAGGTGGTCGAAATCCTCCTGTGTCGCCTTCTCGTCGTAAGTCATAGCCTTGTCGCTTAGCTGACCGGCGTGGAATGTCACGGAGCCGTCATAATCAGGATCGTACATCTCGGTGTATGGCTCGGGAGCATCATATGGCCAATGCGGATCGAAGAGGTGGAGGAAAAAGAAGAAATCTTCATCCTTCACTTCATCCAACCACTCGAGGGTATTGTTGATCGCAGGCTCAGCCCTGCGCTGGAACCGGTTGGGACTGCGGGGCCTTCCGGTCAGGAGAAGGTTGAGGATTTTCCCGGATACAAGGTGCTTGATCTCAAGCGGGAAGAAGCGGCTCTCATTACGCCCCACCCAGAAATCGTCGTAGTAATGAAACCCCTGGTCGAGCCCGGAATTCTGACCCGTCAGCAATTTCACATTTACAATCCCCCCGCACGTGAATCCCTTCTCCCCAAGCAATTCGGCAATGGTCAGATTGTGCGGTTCAAGCGGAACCGTCTGCACACGAACCCCGTGGTTCCTGGGCATCAACCCGGTATGCATTGAAATGTGTGAAGGCACTGTCACGGGCATGGGCACGATACAATGGTCGAATATCAAGCTCTCACCGGCCAGTTCATCGATACTTGGCGTCCGGATATACTCGTTGAAATTGCATCCCAGGCGGTCGTACCTCAGGGTGTCAACGCTTATGAGAATGACATTCCGGCCTTTACCGGAAGGTCTGGGATTGTGAGAATCGGGATTATCCGGCTTCGCGGGACGGCAGAACAGGAGCAATGGAATAACTATCAGGAGGAGAAAAACCGTTATGACCGAACGTATGCCGGTATGCGCGAAACGCCGGAAGAAATATCGAAGCGCAACCCACACCAGTAATCCGGCGGCAAGGAATATCACGTAGTACAGAACATTCTCAAGGGTCAATGCAACCGCTACGATCTTATAGAACTGCCCCTTCATGCCGCTGAAATGAGCGATGGGAGTGCCGAATATAAAGACCGCCGCACCGGCAAACGCGGCGAATTGAGCACCGATCATATGCGGCCAATCCCCCGGTTTGTATGTGTTCGCGATATAAACGGCAACGAATCGTCCGAGTAACCATCCGATGAACAACACACTTAGAAACGGCACGGAGCTGCGTAAATCGAGGGGATGAAACATCGCGGTTTTAGAACGGAGCAGCAGGTGGCCAATGAGCATGATGAAGATGAATATGATGATCCCGGTAACACGCGCGGCATGTCGGGAGGGATCGAGCTGCGCCTTGCGATCAACGAGTGTCACCACAATGGAAATAATCAACATCGTCGCGATGGTAATGCCCAGGGTTGCCATGACAGCGTAAACGACGGTCAGACTTGCGGCGGGTATATCAGCAAGCAGTTTCGGCGAGGATACAACCACTTCGAAACTATCAACCAGCCCGAGCCACAGGCCAATTGTCGCTCCAATCGGCAATACCGCATACAGGTTTTTCGCCAGCCTTCCGGTCACGGCGTGTATTATACCAGCAACAAGGGATTTAAGCCCCGGCAGACTTGAAAGCCCGTGGCACACCACGATTCCTTAGAGACTGCCTCAAAACCCTAACAAAGCATGGGTGCCGCACACTTCACCCTAACGTTGTATAAATAATGAGTGATGGGTGGCACGGTTTGCCTGAGTCTTCGAGGGCTAACCGT
>CBDVBS010000572.1:0-2451 GCA_965372275.1 uncultured bacterium
CCCGGCTTCATAAAAGCGATACAACCCTTAAACAAGTGCCATTGGGGACTGTCCCTCACGCGGAATAATCCTGAATTGACGCTTACCATTCATCGCGTGGGGACTGTCCCCGTGTTACTCGCCCAGATTTTTCTTTCGTGTAAGTATGTCAGGGCGATTGTCTCGCCGAGGTTATGTCTGAGCGGTGAACATTCGCCACGGGACGCTGTTCCATAGATTAATCCCTGGTGGGGACATCCACCCATGCAATTCGGGAGGACAGCACATTCGACGCATCCGGGTTTTTCAAAAGGATCCCACGCTAACCATTTAAGGCGGTTCGCGAGCATTTCGGCCTCACTCAGTCCCGGTTTGATGAGATGCCCCGTCTCCTCCTCTGGCTCGGACACATCCAGCCAGCATTTGACCAGTTTCCCGTCGGGACAGATGACCCTGGAGTAAACAGAATCCGCGAAGCAGTAATTGGCTTTCAATGCGGGATATGTCGGCGTTCCCCATCCCCTTTCTATTTTCTTCATCGCGAAACGGGATTCCCACTTCGAGAAGGATTTGATGCCGAGGGAGCGACAGGAGACATTGGAGCATACACTTGAGAATTTCTCGATCGGCGCAAAATAGAAGTCGACCAACCCCCGCAATCCGGCTGCTTCCAGCTCATCGAGCAATTCATCAACGGCTTCAACATTGTCCGAGTCCAGTTGGATCCTTATGCTCACTCTCATGAATCGTGCGGCGTCCCGGGCGTTCTCGACAATCCGGTCAAATGTCGGCCCGCCATCCTGTAATACCCGGATTTCATCGTGTATCCGCTTCGGACCGTCGAGGGTTACCTGTGCTGCGGTGCAGCCGATGTTTGCCAATTGCTTCGCAACCCGTGGCGTGAGAAGATAGCCATTGGTGACAATCGATTGTTCGAAATAACCGTTGTTTCTCCGAACAGCTTTTCTAATGCGCTTAGCGGTTTTCAATAGAAGGTCTGTATAGATCAGGGGCTCCCCGCCGAACCATATCAACTCAAGCTGCTTCCCGCCATTTGTCTCACGGGATGCCATTTCAATCAGCGCTTCGATTACTTGCGGTGAAATCGGTCCCTTCTCCCTTTCTTCAAAACAATACGGGCAGCGAAAATTACAATCGGTGGTCATGAGTACTGAATATACATAGGACGCGGTGCTGAACCGCTCAGTGCGGTTCTGCACTTTCAGCAGCTCGAATTCATCGATCTGCCCGGGGATAATGAACCCGCCTTTCATCAGGGTCAGCCTGGTGCCGTGTTCTTCACCGGAGTATTCATTGTTCGGGGAAGCCAATATCTTTTCAATCGTATCGGATATTTCAATGGGAAATTCCACCGCGAGGGTGGAGATTCCGTTGAAGCCCAAGAGCAGGCCGCTCTCGGGGAGCTTGATGAAGCTGTTATAACGGGATTGCTTTAGATCGTGCACTGTATTCGGCATTACCGAACCTTATCGCATATTTCTCCTGCCTTCTACCTGGTCTCGACGTCTTCCATCATGGCTTCGTGTGTGGAGTGAATAAAATGCTCGATGCCCATGTTGATCACATCATCGGAGAAAATAACCTTCTTGAGTTCCTGCTCGATGACGGCGACATCCGTTGTTTTCAGAATACTGTTGACTTCCGACACAAATCCATCAGTTGGATGGGCTGCAAATTCAGCGAAGTCGAGTTGCGTGTTTCTAACGCGCGTAAGGTTGTTGTCGATTGGGTTACCCATTTTCAGCGAGATCTTCACTTTTCCCGTGTCCTTGTCGATCGTAAGCAGGCCCGTGTAAGCATCGACTACGGCTACGTCATCCGGGTTCATATTCGCCTGCAGGAAACATCCGGACATACTTTCAGAGCCAAGGTTCCAGTTGACGAGAGGCGTGTAGCCATCCTGGAATGCAGCTTCGGCGGCTTTACCGAAAAACCGTCCCGTCAGAAGATCACGGATATTCCCAAGGTTATTCGTCGCTAAATCGGCTTCAAGAATATCCCTTGTCAGCATTTTCCCGTTGATCAACGGGCTCGCCATCAGCTTGGCGATGTTGCATCGTCCCTTGAGCTTGGCGGTCGCTTCAGGAGTGAGCGCGGCATTATCGCTTTCTTTCAGGGTGAATTTGTCCGAGGATTTGCGTTCGGCTGCAAGCACGGATGTGCCGGTGATAAGTGAAAGCATCCCGATTTTACCAAGGAAAGCTAAGAATTTACCTCTTGTCATTCCATCTTTTTCCCTGTTCACGTTTGAAGACATCATTCTTCCTCCCAATGAATTTCTATTTGAGTATATTAGAAGCAGACCTTATTTACAATCTTGTTAATGGCCGGGTTCAGTCCGGGTGTCACGATTGGATTCCTCAATGCCCCGCTTGTCCGTGACAATTATAGGGAATATTAATCATTATTAGCTATACAGTGTGGCACGGCCTGGGCGAGTCTTCGAGCCCT
>CBDVBS010000573.1:0-2440 GCA_965372275.1 uncultured bacterium
CACCGCTATCCTCGAAGACTCGTAGTAGCGGTGGCACACGGACTGATTTATTATGCAGGCGGGACGCCTGCGCTAAAACTCCGGGTGGCACTGACAAGCGACGTCTTCGGAGCTTGTCAGTGTCTTCAACAGATTGTCCACTCCCTGACGGTCGTGGCTCGGATAATCTGCTCATCCATATCGCAAAAATTTAACCCACGAATCCCATTCCATAAATGTAACCCACGAATCCCATTTCGTAAATGTAACCCACGAATCCCATTTCGTGGGTTACCAGCTAAGAGAAATCCTTGAATTTATTCTGACGCAGTCCCTCATAGAGCACCACGGATGCCGAGTTCGCCAGGTTAAGGCTGCGTATGTCGGTTTTCATCGGTATGCGGAACACATGCTCGATGTTTTCATCGATGAATTCATCCCCCAGCCCGGCTGTTTCCTTGCCGAAGACAAGTAGGTCTCCAATGAAGAAATCAACATCGGTATATTTCTTACCCGCCTTCGTGCTGAAATAATGCAGTCTTGCTCCGGGAAGTTTCGCGACCAGGTCGTCAAGTGAATCGTGGATGAAGACGCTGAGCTTATCCCAGTAATCCAGCCCGGCACGTTTGAGGTGCGCATCATCGAGACTGAATCCGAGTTGACCGACAAAATGCAGCACGCTGTCGGTGGATGCGCATAGACGGGCGATATTCCCGGCATTGGACGGAATCTCAGGTTCGATGAGTACGATAGAGAAACGTTTGGCGCAGGCATCCCTGATATCCTCTTTCGGAACATCCTCGGCTTCCGTTACTGCATCAGCGGCTTTGCCGGTGGGCTTCACGGATTCACCGGACAGCGCGGCCTTGGCGGCGTCGCGGAACATTTCCATTTCTTCATCGTCCTCAGCGATGATCGTGAGGGATGCCTCGGCATCGGAACCGCCGATCATACCGATTGCATCGATCGCACCGAGACGGACCACGCCGTCATTGTCGTAAAGGGCTTCACGCAGGAATTTTATGCTGTCCTCATCACCTAATTTACCGATCGCCCTGCAGGCTGATGCACGCGTCTGCATGCCGCCCTTGAATATTGTGTTATGCAGGCTTGGCACGGCTTTCTTCTGACCAAGTTCGCCGATGGCCCAGATATAGAGGGCGCAGATCTCGTCGTCGCGCTCGCCTTCAAGGAGTTTGCCGACGAGGTCGGAGAAGAATTTGTCGCGCTCCTCTACCCTGCGTTTTATGACATTTTCTAAGAATCGTACTCTTGGCCTTGCCATATGTTTACCTCTTAAGCCGGGTTCTATTTCCCGGCAAGGGATTGCCGGGCTACATTAAGAAGATTTTATTTCCCGGCATCAGAATGCCGGGTTACATGGAATCAGAATGCCTGGCTACGATAAAGCTACAAAAAAAATAAATATCGAGTTCTCAAAAGATCATCTCATCATCGGGAAGAAGATGACGTCGCGGATTGAGTGTTGGCCGGTGAGAAGCATTATCAGACGGTCGACGCCGATGCCCAAGCCACCCGCCGGTGGCATGCCGTGCATCTGGGCGTTGATGAAATCTTCATCCATCGGATGTGCTTCTTCATCGCCCATGGTCTTCAGCTTCAACTGCGCCTCGAAACGTTCTCGCTGGTCGATGGGATCATTAAGCTCGGTGAACGCATTAGCCAGTTCATGTCCGGCAATGAATCCCTCGAACCGCGAGACCCAGTCGTCCTTACCGGGAAGTTTCTTCGCGAGCGGCGAGAGTTCGATTGGATAGTCGATTACGAATATCGGCTGCACGAGATTCGGCTCGACGGCGTTCTTGAATATCAGGTCGATGACCATACCGCTTGTTACCTTGGATGTATCCTCATCATCAGGCATATATCCCAATGATTTCGCTTTTTCAACTAAGAAACCGGCATCGCTGTTGGCTTCAAGATCGATATCGGCATGCTCCTTCATCAGATCGTTGAAGCGTTTCCTCGGCCACGGCGGAGTGAGGTCGATTTCGTAATCGCGGTAATTGCACTTGAGCGTGCCGTTGATCGCTTCCGCGCAAGTGACGAATATTCCCTCGGTGATTTCCGCCATCGTGTCGAGGTCACCGAAAGCTTCATATAATTCGAGTATGGTGAATTCCGGGTTGTGATCGCGGTCCATGCCTTCGTTGCGGAAAACTTTGCCGAGTTCATAGACCTTCTCTATGCCGCCGATCATCAGTCTTTTGAGATGAAGCTCAAGGCTGATGCGAAGAAAGAGATGCATATCGAGGGCGTTGAGATGCGTCCCGAACGGTCTTGCGGCTGCACCGCCTGCGATCTTGTGAAGCGTGGATGTCTCAACTTCGAGATAGCCGCGAGCGTCGAGGTATTTGCGAATCTGCTGCATTATCTTCGTACGCTTTATGAATACATCTTTGACATCGGGATTCGCAATAAGGTCGAGATAGCGTTGGCG
>CBDVBS010000574.1:0-2412 GCA_965372275.1 uncultured bacterium
CATATTTCTATCGAGGATATATTTACTTACAGAAGGGTGACTCGCAGGAAGCCGAGATCGCTCTGAAGATGAGCATAGACAGGGATGAGGAATATGCCCCGGCGTATTTTTTCTACGGTAAAGTTGAATACGAACGGGGTGAATATTTCAAGGCCAAGAACGCATTCGAGAAATATATGGAACTCGATCCCGGTGGGCCCTACTTCAATGCGGCGGGTGAATTCATGGTCAATCTTCCCGAGGGTGTAGTCACGGCTCCGGCGGATGTGGAGATTCTCCCGGTACCACTACCGGAAGGGGATACGGAAACCCCTGTTCCGATCGAGGGTGAACAGCCGGAGACACCGGAACCCGAACCTGTACAACCTCAACCAGCCCCAGTTCAGCCGTCACAACCTGAACCCGAACCACCCGCTCCCCAGCCCGTTCCACCGGCAGCGGCTGAACCGGAGGAGGATGATCCATCGTTTGAGGGATTCGGATTGAATGATTCCTCGGAAACCGGTTCAACCGAACAGCCCGAACCCGGGCCTCCTGTTGAGACACCTCCCGCGCCGGAACCCGAGCCTGTGCCCCAGCCGGAAGAATATACCGAGCTGATAGAAGCCGGGCAGTGGGCTATGGCGATCAAGGATTACAATACTGCCATCGTACATTTCAAGAAAGCCTACCGGCAGGAACCCCTGTTCACCGAGGTGAATTACCTGCTCGGCAAGGCATATCGCGCGACTGGTGATGTGAATAAAGCAATTGACCACCTCAAGATTGCGCTCAAGCAGAATCCCGATGATGCCAATTCGCTTTTGGAGATCGCATACTCATACGAATCGACTGGTGACAAAACTACCGCTATCGACTATTTTGAGAAATTCCTGGCGTTAAAGGACAGGGAGGATATACGCAAGCACGTCGAGGATTTGCGCGGTGATTAATACGGCAACCGATGTCTGCACATTTGCATTGAGATAAACGTTTCAGTGATTCCGAGGAGGGTGAGAGAGAAACTTGCCGAAGAAGAGCACTAATCGAAAGTCTAAACTATCGAGCACCGATTACATCATCATACGGGGGGCACGCGAGCATAACCTCAAGAATATCGACCTCGATATTCCGCGTAATAAACTCATCGTAGTGACCGGCCTCTCCGGCTCGGGGAAGTCATCGTTGGCATTCGACACGATATATGCCGAGGGGCAGAGACGTTATGTCGAATCACTGTCATCCTACGCCCGGCAGTTCCTCGGGCAGATGGAAAAACCCGACGTCGATCTGATAGAGGGACTGAGCCCGGCCATTTCAATCGACCAGAAAGCGACGAGTAAAAACCCACGGTCAACCGTAGGCACGATAACCGAAATCTACGACTACATGAGGCTCCTCTACGCGAGAGTGGGAATCCCGCACTGTCCCGATTGCGGGCAGACAGTGGTCACACAGACTCCCCAGGATATTGTTGATAAAATCCTCGAACATCCAAATGGTACGAAAGCCCTTATTCTCGCCCCCGTGATAAGAGGACGTAAGGGCAATTATCAGCGGCTTTTCGACGATCTGCGCTCGGACGGCTTCACGCGTGTGCGGATCGACGGCGATATCTATATGCTGAGCGATGATATCGAGTTGAAACGTTATGAAGCGCACGATATCGATATCGTCGTTGACAGGATCGTCGTCAAGGAAGGCATCAAGCAACGGTTGGCCGAATCGGTGGAACTCTCCCTCCAGCGCGCGGACGGATTGATCGTGGCCAATTTCCCCGATGGTGAAGGGGATATAATATTCTCGGTTAATTTCGCCTGCCCGACATGCGGTATTTCGTTGGGTGAGATCACGCCCAATATGTTTTCGTTCAACAGCCCCTATGGCGCTTGCGAAGAATGCAAGGGCTTGGGTTCGCTGAAGAAGATCGATCCCGATCTTGTAGTCGATATGTCACGGGCGCTCGTTGACGATGCGGTGTTGCCATACAGAAGCTCGGCGTCGGGATATCTCACGTCGATGATTCACGCTGCCGCGTATGAATTGGGAATCGACCCGACCGTTCCGCTGCACAAAGTCCGCGAGGAGCGCGTGGAAGCTCTTCTTCATGGCGATGAGGATATCAATGTCTCATTCACTTTCTACGATTCACAGGGCAAGAGGCGTCGCGGGCATTTCACGTTCCAGGGGATCATCCCATGGCTCGAAATGCGCTACAAGTCAACATCGTCGGATTACATTCGGGATGTCATCGATCAATACATGTCCCACAGTCCGTGCCCGGCATGCGGCGGGAAGAGACTGAAACCGATACCGTTGGCAATTACTATCGCGGATAAGAATATCTGGGATGTAACCCAGTTCACGATTGAAAACCTTATCGAATTCTTAGGTGGAATCAAGTTCTCCGGGGCGCGTAAGGAAATCGCCGGT
>CBDVBS010000575.1:0-2410 GCA_965372275.1 uncultured bacterium
CCCGAAAGATGCGCTCTACAAAAAGATTTCCCGGCATCAGAATGCCGGGTTACATAGAATCAGAAAGCCGGGCTACAATAGTAAAGACACTGGGATTGATTGATGAATACCACTTAATTCAAGTATTGGAGTGTTTCGAGGTTCTCGCGCTCGATGCGTCCGAAGATACCATGAAGGGGTTTCTCATCCTCATCAACCCATTTCTTGAGTAACGTGAAAAGATCTTTCGCATCCCCCGGATGAATATCATACAGGTTATGCTCCTCCGCCGGGTCGATGGTTAGATCGTAATACTGGTAGATCGGTGCATAGGGAAATGCAAAGGGGCTGTATATGAGCTTCCAGCCATCCTTGATTATCGAATAGACCTTCCCATAGTGCTGGATGTTGTAATTCTTGAACGCATACGATTCGCTGAAAATGACCGGGTGAGGTTGAAAATCTTCGATCACCATATCATTCAACGCCGGCAGAAGGCTTTCACCGTCAAGGTCATCAACAGAATTTATGTTAAGTGTCTCGCAAATCGTGGGAAAGAAATCGGCGTTGCTGACAAGCATTTCCCTTCGCAGTCCATCGGCGCCATTGAAGGGTTTGATTATCAACGGCACGTGGATGCAGGACTGGTAAACCCTGTCGGCGTGACCGAAGAAATAATCGTGCCCGAAACTCTCCCCGTGGTCGGCGGTAAGGATTATCATCGTCTCATCCCACAGGCCCGATTCCTTCAGGCTGTCGAAGAGTCTGCCGAGCTGCGCGTCGGAATAGGTCGCCTCGCCGTCATAGCGCGCTTTTATATGATCGATATCATCCTGGTCAATTTGCAAATCGTTGGTCCAGATGAAATCCTTCAGGTAGCGGTCGTAATTCAATCCGCTCTCATCGTAATCGGGGTCGTACATAGTTGTATAAGGTTCCGGGGCATTGTAGTACCAATGGGGATCGAATATGTGGAAGAAGCAGAAGAAATCCTCATCCTTCACGAGGTCAAGCCATCGGATGGCGCTGTCAACGGTCTCCTCCGCTTTACGCTCGTACTTATCAGGATGCGCGGCCACACCGGTGAACAGTTTGTTGATGACTTTCCCGGCAAAGAAATATTTCACTTCCGGCGGAAACCATCGGCTTGCATTTTCGTAAATCCAGTAATCATCATAATAGTGAAAGCCCTGGTTGAGGTTGGAGTTCATCGAACGCAGTATAGCCATCGATATGAATCCACCGCATGTGTAACCCTCTTCCGAGAGTATCTCCGCGAGGGTTGTGAATCCGTCATCGAGGAAATAATCCTGCACGCGCAATCCGTGGGTACGGGGATATAGCCCGGTGAGCATGGATGTGTGTGATGGAAGTGTAAGAGGAATCGATACGATGCAGTTGTCGAAAACGATGCCCTCTTCGGCGAACGCATCTATGTTCGGCGTCTTTATATAATCGTTCCCGTTGCAGCCGAGGCCGTCGTAACGGAGAGTATCGATGCTTATCAGTATCACGTTCCGCCCGGTTTTACCGGGATTCGGATTATGCTTATCGGGATTATTCGGAGGTGCCGGACGGAGGAAAATCAGAAGGGGAAAGATGATGAATACGGCCATCAAACCGATTACAAGCCCCCCGCTTCGAGATGCAAGACGATGGAATATCTTCTTCAGCACCCACCAGGTTAGTAAACCGACGATGATGAATATCAGGTAATAAAGGTAATTCTCTATCTCCAAAGAGAAATAACCGCTGATGTAGATATCTTCCTTGAGGCTGTTGTACTGGGCCATGAACGAACCGAAAAGGAATACCGCCAGCCCGGCGGTGACCGAGTAATGCCAGCCGATCAGCTCCGGCCAATTCCCGGGCTGGTATGTTCGCGCGCAGTATCCCCCGGCGACCCGTCCGATAAGCCAGGCCGCGATCCCGCAGGCAAGCAATGGGAACGCGAACCTCGGGTCGAGAGGGTGAAATATCGCGCCCCGATTCCCGAGGAGGAGTACACCGATACCGAACATACCGACAAAAACAAAAACAGACAACACACGCCCGGCATGTTTTTCAATGCTGAGCTTGCGACGGACATCAGTTAATGTCACAAGAATGGAGAGGACTATCACAATTCCCAAGGTAACAGCCATCGTCGTGATGCAGCCATACACAAGTATGAGGCTGACCGATTTCACGCTGCCTAAAAGCTTTGCCGAAGATGCTATCACCCCGAAGCTGTCGGCAAGCGTTAACCAGAGGGCAAGAATCACTCCCAATGGTAGAATTGTGTATAAGTTTTCCACTATTTTCTTAGCCAATGTTTGTCAATTATAACAGTTTATTTGCATTGAGACCGTCGGTGTTTCGGGAATTTATTCCCGAAACCTACCTTGAGTTGCTTTTCTGTTTCGGGAATAAATTCCCGAAACACCAAACA
>CBDVBS010000576.1:0-2405 GCA_965372275.1 uncultured bacterium
TCCGTTTCGGTGTTGGTGTTTCGGTAACTTGTTGCTGAAACCGCGTCCGTTTCGGCAACAAGTTACCGAAACACCGAATATTATCTCGTAGCCTCGGCGATGCGTTTTACTTCGTCCAGTGTGGTGATGCCCGCGCGGAAGAATGCCCAGGCGGTGTCGAGGAATGTCGTGGTGCCGGCTGATTTGCCCAGACGTTTGATCGCGCTCACACCCGCCCCGTGAATGATGGCTTCCCGTATGTCGGCATTGATATCAAGGCACTCGGAGATGACTTCATGCCCGATGAAGCCAGTACCGTCGCAATTCGCGCACCCGGTTCCCTTGAACTTCTTGAGGCTGGCTCCGTCCATTTCACCGGTGAGAACAAGTCCATGCGTATCGTCGGACGGTGGCAGTTCTTCCCTGCAATGGGGGCATATGATGTTAACATAATTGATGGCGAATACGCCGTTGAGTATGCTGGCGATGACCGTGCGCGTGGATGTGATTTCAAGCAGCTTGGATAATGCGCTGAAGCTTGACGGGGCGGGGATATATCCCGTGGCGAGAAGCCCTTCCGACATGGCGGTCTGCACCATTTCGGCGAAAACCTTGTTGTCGATACGCCGCTCGAAGAAGCGGTAATCCGGCTTGCGATTCAGGTAGGCGCGCGTAAGATCGTTGGATTCTTTTCGTGTGAGCTTTTCACTCCCGTCCCGATCACCGTAGGTATCCCCCTCGGGATAGAGCATATGACCGAGGCTGAGACGTATGGAGTGATTCGCCAGGATATTCAGCACTTCAACGCCGTTGAGTTCATTAGGGCAGGAGCATACGAGGATACCGCTTCGCTGCCCGAGCATACGCTTCAGAAACCCTTCGGAAGTGTGGTTGATGACCATGTCCTCGCTTATCGGTATGTACTCTACTCTGCCGTGCATAATTAACGCCAACCCTCCCGCATATATAATGTCGCGTTCGGCGAAACCGGTGTCCTCATTCAATATGAATAGATTTGAATATAAGATGCGGATGTGGACATCCGCGCTCCGACCCAGGTTTGAATGCGAGTACAGAATTGTGGCACCCGGTTACTGTATATACCCGAGGGCTTTCAGCCGTTCGCGCGACTGGGAATCGAGGAAATGAGGTTCGGGGGCTTCGATATCGGGTTCCACCCGCCAGCGTTCCTGCCCGTCATACTTGCTGTAGAGGAAATATCCGGGGTCGTTCACGCCTACGCTCAATAATTCCTTGCGGTGCTCGAGGAACGGCAATTCAAACAGGTACTCGGTGGATATCCCATCGATGGTTTTCGGGATACGCATACCGAGGATATCCATGACGGTCGGCAATATATCAGTAATCTCCACAAGCCCCTTGATCCTTTTTCCCGCCCCCATATCGTTGGGGAAGTGCATAACCAGCGGGATATGCAGCTCCCAGTTCGTATCCCTGCGATGCTGGAAGATGTGGCCCTCGCCAAGGCGTTCGCCATGGTCGGCGGTGATAATGATCAGGGAATTATCGACAAGGCCCTTCTCTTCAAAATAGTCAAACAGCTCCCGGAGATAAGTGTCTATCCACAATATCTCGCCATCATACCGGTCGATGGCATGCTGGACATCTTCTCTACCCAACTCGATTTTGCGGAGTATGTAATTGTTCAGGACTTCCACCGAACCATCCATGGGACCTTCATACTCGGGGTCAGCGAACACTGCCATCATTTCGGGGGCGGGATCATATGGTGAATGGGGCTCCCAGAAATGGATGGCCATGAACATCGGCCCGGTCGTATTCTCAATCTCGGTCTTGACCTTTTCGATAATATGCCAGGCTTCCTCGGGATGCGGGTCGGCGTCGAGGTAAACATCGAAGCCCTTATTCATGCGGTAGCGGCTGTGGAGGATACCGCTTGCTGAGAAGAATATGGTTCTGAATCCCTCCGTTTGGAAATTCTCCGTAAGCATCGGGAGGTCTTCCGCAAGGGGCCACATATTCTTGTATATCTTGTTGTTGGTAGTGTGAAGCCCTGAGAAGAGGCAGGTGAATGAGGGCAGGGTAAGGGATTTAACGACGAATGCGTTCTCATAGACAATGCTGCGTTTGACAAATTCATCCATGAATGGTGATGTATCGCGTTCATAGCCCATAAAGCCGAGGTGGTTGGCCCTCAATGCGTCCACCACGATTATGATTACATTCTCGACATTCGCGGCATATGGGCTTTTTGCGTTACCGCATCCGATGGTAAGGCATACGAGAAATAAGATAATCAGGATGTTACCGAGACGGAACATATAATTATAATAGCATAGCTCCCTTTCCATCTCAAGATTTGATGCTGTATTGGGAAGCGGACGTGGACGGGCTGTTGAAAAAGTAAGGATGTGCCGAAAAAATGGGACAGGCCTCAGTAGTGC
>CBDVBS010000577.1:0-2396 GCA_965372275.1 uncultured bacterium
GGTGGGAGTTGCTTATGAGACCTGTAATCCTGAGGGAGCTTACTTCCTGGATGCGCCGCACCTCACCAAGAACTTCCTCCTCGGTGTAGTTGAACGGGCGCATGATGTTGGTTACATACCAGAGGTCGTACGGGTTCTTCATGAAGTGATCCTTCAGGCTGCGAAGCACGCGCACGCCCTGGGCGTCACCGCCGCAGTCAACGATACGCCAGCCTTTTCCGTCGGAAAGAGCACCGCCGATCTCAGGGCCGAGCATCGGGAGGTCGCTAAAGGTCGATCTGCTCGCCAGCAGCCCTATCCCCTGCTCTTCAAGGAAACTTTTCGCGGTACGGCTTCGGAACATCGGTTTGACTATATCCAGATCGATGAGAGTCAAGGGGGACAATCCCTGTTCCTTCAATTGCATGATGAAGCTGAGGGCAAGTTCGCTCTTGCCGGTACCGTGCCCGCCGATGAATATTGTCAGTGGTAAGTGTTCTTTTGAATTATCCATAATGCTATTCCGAATCGGTAGTCCGCTCGTTTTCAATCTCTCTCATTTTTCGAATTTCCGCGCTTGCCGCCGAATAAGTTTCCCTTGCCCTTCGGTAGGCGTCATCATGATCGAGGTCATTGGAATCATAAGCCGTGAGCACCTTGTCGGCATAATCTTTCGCTTTTACGAAATCATCATCGCCAAACGCGATCTCCGCCAACACGAGGTTGAAAGATATATTTTCGAAAGCCATTGCTTCATCGTCATAATCCCGCAGCTTCGTGTTCGCACCCTCGAAGTAGGCCGATATAGCCTTCTCGCCGTCACCCATGTCCCTGTAAATCTCCCCCTTTATCCACTGGGCCTTCCGGTAAACCAGCGGCAGGTCGGCCCAGTCGAGACGCCTTCCTGCAAGCTCATTGATCCAATCTGATTCCCGTTCACTTTCGTGTTGGATACTGTTGAGCATTTTTTCAAGTTCAGCTATTTTCTCAAGCGCCTTATTATCCCGGCCATCACGATAATAATAGTCGGCCACGCCTATATAGAACAACGGTATGTTGATCGGATTCAGCTCAATTGCTTTTTCGAGGAAGTAAAAAGCCTCCTTCTTCATCGCCTCATCACCGCCACTTGCCAACAGCAGCACCTGGCCGCGGTAGTAATTCACCTTGGGATCCATATATTCAACAATATACAGGCGATCCGAATACTTCAGCGCCTTACTGAGATGGGCTTCAAATTCCTCTCTCGCACGTGGATTCGCGCTCAAATCTATCCCCGCAAGCCGCTCGGCACGCAGGTAATTGTCCCTCATAAGATTGAACAGGGCATCCGGGTTAAACGGGAATATCTTTACGGCGAGCGTGTTATAGCGCATCATCTCATCGACGGTTTCCCTGGTGAATCCCTTGAATGTCTGGTCGGATGCGTCCGTTTCTTCCGTATATTGCGCTAACCATACCCGGGTTTCGATATCATCGGCTTTCTGCTGGTAGTAATATGACAAACCTATCCAGAACGAGGTGCCTGCTAAGATTATCGCGCAGACAAGGGAAGTGCCGAACACAAGCTTCCCTTGTCCCGGTTTGGATTCGGGCTTGATTTTAATGGCTGCCGTTTCGGGATCGGTCATGAATGAATATGTATTACGCAAAATTACGACATAGCTTATCACCATCATCGGCAGGATGGGGAATGTCCAGTCGAAATCGAGGAACATGTGCTGGAGCTCCCCGAGTATCGCCGCGGCTAAGCCGATTTGGAACACCGCCAACCTGTTGCCCTTTTCACGTTTTTTCAATTTCTTGAACATGGCAAAGAATTGCCAGAGGAACAGCAGGATCACACCGCCGCCGACGAGTCCGCCTTCCTGGATGAACCGCAGATAGACATTGTGCGGGTCTTTCGAATAAAAGCTCGGGTCTTTCTGATACTTGGGATATTCATATCCGTATGTTTCGAAACCGGTGCCGACTACCCAATTATCCTTGAATATATCCCATCCGGCGCTATAGAAGTTGAACCGACCGACCGCGGAGAAGTCATCGATGCGTATCTGGTTCCATCTATCCACGATCGGTTTGAGGAATTTCCCCGGACGGGCGATGCTTATCGGTAATGCGCAAGCGATATACACGGCGAATAGCAGGAGGATACGCGCAGGGATATGGAGCGGTTTCCGCCTGACATCACCGAAACGTCCCCGCAATATAGGCGGGATGAATATCGCAAGTGAAGATACGAACAGGAGACCGATGAAGAGCCATCGCTGCAGGACGTTTCCACCGCCCGCACTCAAGACGAATCCCGGTGCGGCTAATTTTAGGACGGTATATATCATCGCCCAAAGTACAGCCGATGAGATCAAACTGAATGCTGCGAGTGCGACCGCAAGGACAACCTGCCCCCATCTCCCCCC
>CBDVBS010000578.1:0-2380 GCA_965372275.1 uncultured bacterium
TACGATATAGCGTCGTTTTGTCGTCCAGAGATACATATCGATTCCGCCGAGACCGAAGCAATCGACCGACGGGGAGAGGTCGCGCATGAGCTCCCCGGCTTTTTCGAACGAGCCGTCAGTGCCGACGCGGCTTATGTGGATGGTGCGTCCGAATATCTCGGCTGTATATTCCTTATCGCGCTTCGAAGAGCCGATGGAAACTGAGACCACCTTGAGGGTTTTTTCATTCATGGTGTTTCCTCTAAGGAGGGGACTCCCTGTCAGACTCGGGTTCTATTTCTACGATGACGAACATCATGTTATCGTTTTCCGGGACATCCGGGGCAAGCACAAGATACTCTACATTATAGATGTCTTTTTTTGCCACGAGATTAATATAAATATCGTTCGGGTAATATGAAGCCGCAATAGCGGTTTCGACGATAATGAGGGGATCCACATATACCGAGGTCTCAAGGCCTTCGAATATCATCCCTTTCGCCAAGGCATCCACCTCAAGGGTTTGGAACATTTCGATTAATCCGTAGCGAATGGTGTCCTTATCATCTTCCCTGCTGAAACGAAGCTGAGCGAGAATCTCGCCTTTTTTATAAACCAGCAGATGCCTTACCACTTTCAGGTTTACCGAAACGACCTCGTTTTCAAAAATATGTTCTGACGCGATGATGCGTATCACCGCGAGATCATCGCCATATTTATCCCTGTAGCGATTCACTTCATTAATCACATCGGTGTACTGGTCAACTGTCAGTTCCGCCATGGGGTTGCCGTGCTGGTTGTCTGGGTCCTCGGTGTCCCATCGCAGTTTGGCCCCTAATATCTTCTTAATAATTTCGGCATCTGAAAGCGAGGTGCTTATTTTGAATTCCTGGATGATTTCCCCCCTGAAGACTTTAACGCCGCCTTCCCTTAATGTGTCAATTTCATTACGCAGGTCTTTTTTTGCAATTTCCAGTTCAGCTATGTCATGTACGAGTTGATCGGTCTGGATTTTCAGATCGCTAAGCCGGTTAGCAAGTTGATCTCGCTGAGATTCCAAATCGCTGATTTCCGATGTCCTGAGATTAAAGAGCCTTTCTTTTTCACCAAGCAGCAAGTTAAGGTCGGTTACCTCGGCACGTACCATCGATAACGATGCATTGAGTGATGTAATCTGCTCATCCAGAGCCTGCTGCTGGGCAACAAGGGAATCATATTCGGTTTGGGCTTCATCAAGCAGTTTCTGTTTGAGGATGATATCCCTGTCCCGGCTTGAAATGACGGCTTCCGCATCACTTAGCTCGGTTTCCACCTTTACCAGGTCTGTTTTTGTGTTATCAAGCTGCATCGATGTTGCATCGAGAACCTGTTGCACCTTCTCAATATCGGCCTGGGCGGTCGCTAAATCTTCCTGCAGTTCTTCCAGTTGAAAGAGCATGATACGGACGTCTTTACTGAATATGAGCAGAGTGCTTATGGTAATTGCGGTGATGATCATGCCCGTGACGATGGCAACGATGATGGACGTATATTTCGGGCGGAGTCCGAACAGGCGCATTTTCTTCCTGCCGACCTTACGCCCGACATTGTCGCCGACATACGCGACGAGTCCGGAGACAACAACCAAACCCAATATGAATAGTAAACCGACCATCAGTTCGTATCGCTAATCGCTCACCTCGAATACACACACAAGTTCCACAACGGAATTCAGAGGAAGTTCACTCACGCCAACGACCATACGTGAATGCTTCCCGGCTTCGCCGAATACCTCCGAGAAAAATTCGCTCGCGCCGTTCAGCGCCTGTGGCTGCTCGGTGCACCCGGGGGCACAATTGAAATAGCCCTCAACGCGTACGACACCGGTTACGCGCTCAAGGTTTCCCAACGCACCCTTTAAATTGGCAAGGACGTTGACGGCACAGAGCTTCGCTGCTTCCCGCCCATCGTCGATCGATATTTCCGCACCGAGCTTGCCTGCATACACAACCTTCCCATCCTTTATCGGGAGCGCTCCGGAGCAGAAAGCAAAGCCTCCTGATAATTTTACCGGGACATATGCCCCTAACGGTTTGGGAGCATCGGGCAGGATGATTCCCATCTCAGCTAATTTCTCATTAACACCCATTGTCACATCCAAATGAATAACTGGTGAGTATGATTATAATTTAGATTGGGATTTATTAATAGTCGATGACACTTCAAAGATTGATGTCCTTGTGGCACGGTCTGACGAGTCTTCGAGGATAGGGGTGGTCTTCTTACAGTGAGGGATTGTGAAGATTGGAGAACCACCCTTCTGAAGACAGAAGGGTGCCACACGGAAAAAAATGGCGAAAGTCGAGTGGAAGGGGTTGTTGAAAAAGTAAGGATGTGCCGAAAAAATGGGACAGGCCTCAGT